>CADDZF010000006.1 GCA_902812445.1 Methylococcaceae bacterium
AAGAGGAAGGGGGGCGCCATACGCCTTTTTTCAACGGCTATCGACCGCAGTTTTACTTCCGCACCACCGATGTGACCGGCTCGGTTGAACTGCCGGCCGGGGTGGAGATGGTGATGCCGGGGGACAATATCAAGATCAACGTCAAGCTGATCGCGCCGATCGCCATGGAGGAAGGCCTGCGCTTCGCCGTGCGCGAGGGCGGTCGCACCGTCGGGGCCGGCGTGGTCTCGAAGGTGATTGAGTAGACGAGGGCGTCTTAAGGCATTTATCGGTTATTGTCCAGTTCCCATTTAGTGATTTTAGAAATTTTAAAGAATATAGGTCAGTAGCTCAATTGGTAGAGCAGCGGTCTCCAAAACCGCAGGTTGGGGGTTCGAGCCCCTCCTGGCCTGCCACTATATACTCTCGTCTTCCGCATTATCCGGTACTGCTTCCCCCGTTATTGAGAAAATAAATGGCTATACAGGTAGAATCAACTTCAACCGTTTTAGATACAGTAAAATTGATATTGGCGGTTTTGCTTATAGTCTTGGGAATTGCTGGCTTCTACTATTTTGCCAATTACGCTTTGCTCTATCGCGCGCTCAGTATGGTAGGCATTAGCGCGCTCGCATTAGCGATGGTATTAACGACCAACGTAGGGCACGAGCTGATGGGGTTCGTGAAAGAAACACGAGTTGAAGTGCGAAAAATGTACTGGCCAAGCAAGCAAGAGACCATGCAGGCCACATTGGTCGTGATCGCTCTGGTTTTTATTGTCGGCATAATCCTGTGGATACTCGATACGGCTTTACTTTGGGGTATCCGTAGCTTGACCGGGCAAGGCGGTTAAAAACTATGGCACTTCGCTGGTATGTCATTCACGCATATTCGAACTACGAAAACCAAGTAAAGCGCTCTTTGGAAGAAAGAATCAAGCGTGCGGGCTTGGAGCGCTATTTTGGAAAAATCTTAGTGCCGACGGAAGAGGTTATTGAGATGCGAATGGGCCAGCAGCGGAAAAGCGATCGTAAGTTTTTCCCCGGATACGTTCTCGTGCAGATGGAACTCAACGAGGAGACATGGCATTTAGTTAAGGACGTGCCCAAGGTGATGGGTTTCATCGGCGGAACTTCTGACAAGCCGGCACCGATTTCCGATAAAGAAGCGGAAGCTATATTGAGCCGAGTAGAGGAGGGAATCAATAAACCCAAGCCAAAAATATTGTTTCAGGTCGGCGAGGTAGTACGAATAATTGATGGGCCTTTTAAAGACTTCAATGGAGTCGTGGAAGAAGTCAATTATGAAAAAAGTAAACTGAGAGTATTAGTCCTAATATTCGGCCGTTCCACGCCAGTCGAATTAGGCTTCGGACAAGTTGAAAAGGCTTGAGAATATTGAGACCCTAAAAGATTCAAGTTGTGTCCTTGGATGAATGGTCGAACAATGAGTTGGAAAATCTAGAAAATCTAAGCGGCAGAGCGAGAAACCAGCGGAGTAAAAGGTGGCAAAAAAAATACAGGCGTATATAAAACTACAAGTAAAGGCGGGCGAAGCAAACCCGAGTCCTCCGGTCGGTCCCGCACTCGGCCAGCGTGGCGTTAACATTATGGAGTTTTGTAAAACGTTTAATGCCCATACACAAAATATCGAGAAGGGCTTGCCCATACCGGTGGTAATTACGGTCTACAGCGATCGCAGCTTTACATTTGTTACCAAAACGCCTCCTGCCACTGTGTTGATAAAAAAAGCTATCGGTCTCGCAAAAGGGAGTAGTACTCCAAATACCAATAAGGTGGGCAAAATCAGTCGGGAAGAGTTGCAAGAAATAGCCAGCGCTAAAATGCCTGATCTTACTGCAGCGAATATGGATGCCGCTGTGCGCACCATTGCCGGCAGTGCGAGGAGCATGGGCCTAGATGTTGAAGGAGTATGACGTGGCAAAGCTTGCAAAGCGAACGCGTTCAATCCGCGAAAAAATCGAGAAGGGTAAGCTTTACTCTGTGGAAGAGGCTCTCGCCTTACTAAAGGAATTATCGACCGTTAAATTTGTTGAATCGGTCGATGCGAGCATCAATCTAGGTGTTGACCCGAGGAAATCGGATCAGGCCGTCCGCGGCTCCACCATTTTACCGAATGGTACGGGAAAAGCGGTTCGTGTCGCCGTGTTTGCTCAAGGCGCTAACGCCGATGCAGCAAAGGATGCAGGAGCTGATATTGTCGGCATGGAGGATTTGGCGGCAAAAATACGGGCGGGCGAGATAAACTTTGATGTCGTGATCGCATCCCCTGATGCGATGAGAGTGGTAGGGCAGCTAGGCCAAATTCTCGGTCCGAAAGGGCTCATGCCGAACCCCAAAGTAGGCACGGTAACCCCTGATGTAGCGACGGCCGTTAGAAACGCCAAGGCCGGCCAGGTGCGCTATAGAACAGATAAAAAAGGCATAATTCATTGCACGATTGGCAAGGTGAATTTCGAGCTGGACGCACTAAGAGAAAATCTGGATACATTGTTGTCAGATCTCAAAAAAGCCAAACCGGCAACGTCGAAAGGGATCTATATGAAGAAAATTACGATTTCTACGACGATGGGACCTGGTATGAGCATAGATCAAGCGAGTTTAGCCGGTTAAAAAGGTAAGGGCTTTGGGTTATCGGTCATCGCCGTTAACCGTCAAAGACCGCAGGCGCATCTCGATGCTTAATGAACCAGCCTGCGTAGACGGTATGCTGGAGCTAGTGGCACTAGCGAAGGGAGCCGTGAAATCGCACTTTTCGTTAAGGTGCATTGGTTAGGCTCTGAATGGTTCCCAAGCTGTTCAGATTTTATATGAGGTATTCGTTAAAGTGGCGCTAAATTCTGCTGACAAAAGAGCTATTGTCTCCGAGCTTGCTGCTATTGCTGCGACCGCGCATGCCGCAGTTGCGGCGGAATATCGTGGCTTAACCGTCGCTGAACTGACTGAACTTAGAAAAACTGCGCGAGAGGCCGGGGTTTATCTACGAGTGACTAAGAATACACTCGCGCGAAAAGCCATCGAAGGCACCCATTTTAGCTGCATGCATAGCGGGCTAGTGGGGCCTTTAATATTGGCGTTTTCAGTAGAAGACCCAAGCTCAGCAGCGCGTGTTGTCCGAGATTTCAGTAAGGCACACGACAGGCTGGTCGTTAGATTGGTCACAGTTGGCGGCAAGCTTTATGGCGCATCGGAAATCGAGCGGCTATCGCAGCTTCCTGATCGACCACGGGCATTAAGCCTGCTAATGGGGGTAATGAAGGCGCCGATCGAGAAATTGGTCCGGACGTTAGCAGAACCCCACGCGAAGCTCGTGCGCACGGTTGCAGCGGTGCGTGATCAGAAACAGGCAGCATAGTTAAGTTATTTAACTTAATAGATGATTATTGGAGTGAGTTAATGGCTGTATCAAAAGAAGATATATTGGAAACTATTTCTAATATGACGGTCATGGAAGTGGTAGAGTTGATCTCGGCGATGGAGGAAAGGTTTGGTGTGACTGCGGCCGCCGCAGTGGCCGCAGCACCCGCTGCAGCGGCAGGCCCGGCGCCCGTCGTTGAGGAGCAAACGGAATTCGATGTTGTGATGACAAGCTTCGGAGCTAATAAAGTTAATGTGATTAAAGTCGTCCGTGCCCTTACAAATCTAGGCTTGAAGGAAGCAAAGGATCTAGTCGAAGGCGTTCCATCGACCGTCAAAGAAGGCGTGAGCAAACAGGAGGCGGAAACTGTCAAGAAACAGCTGGAAGAAGCAGGAGCTTCGGTGGAAATAAAATAGCCCATTGCGACCCGAATCGCCCAGCCGTAATGTGAATATGAGGCTGACAGCTTTTAGCTGTCGGCCTTTGGGCGCTTTCGAACGGCACACTAGGTTGCTTTAAGGATCGTTAATGTATCCGCTAAGGAGAGTTTCTGGATCCGGTTTATTTAATACCATTAACTGCGCTGTTTTTCAAACTTTCAGATTTATCCGCTCACCAAGACAGTCAACTCAAAGAATTTAAGGTAAGAAACCGTTATGGCTTATTCTTTCACTGAGAAAAAACGTATCCGTAAGAGCTTTGGCAAACGTCACGATGTGCTGAAGGTGCCTTACCTTCTCGCTACCCAAGTTGAGTCCTATAAAAAATTCTTACAGGCCGACGTTCCTCACGAGAAGCGTATAGATGACGGATTGCACGCGGCTCTCAAATCAGTTTTTCCTTTAGAAAGCCATTCTGGATATGCAATTCTCGAATACGTCAAATATAGGTTAGGCGAACCAACATTCGACGTCAAAGAGTGCCAACAAAGGGGAACCACCTATTCAGCCCCATTACGGGTGCTGGTGCGGCTTGTCATCTACGACAAGGAATCTCCCGCTACCGCCAAAGTCGTAAAGGACATCAAGGAACAGGAAGTTTACATGGGAGAAGTCCCGCTCATGACGGATACCGGAACGTTCGTGATCAATGGCACAGAGCGGGTAATCGTTTCCCAGCTGCACCGGTCGCCGGGCGTCTTTTTCGATCACGACCGAGGAAAGACTCATTCGTCTGGAAAGTTATTATACAACGCGAGGATTATTCCCTACCGCGGTTCATGGCTCGATTTTGAGTTTGATCACAAAGACTGCATATATGTACGTATTGATCGCAGGCGCAAGCTCCCTGCGACCATTCTGTTACGCGCGCTGGGTTACAACCATGAAGAGATCATAGATTTATTTTTCGACATTAACAAATTTACGGTTTCCGGCGATAGATTTCTGTTAGAGCTGATACCTGATCGTCTGCGAGGTGAAATCACTAGTTTCGATATCACCCTAAATGATCAGGTTCTCGTCGAAAAGGGGCACCGAATCACCGCTAGGCACATCCGGCAAATCGAGAAGGCAGGGCTTACCCAGTTGGAAGTACCGAGAGATTATCTGCATGGCAAAATCTTGGCCAAGCCTCTGGTGAACCCTTCGACGGGCGAGATTATCGCAGCAGCCAACGAGGAGATAACGGACGATCTCATCGGTAAAATTCTCGCCAATAACATCAAGGAGATATTTACCCTTTATGTCAACGACCTGGATCGCGGACCTTATATTTCTAATGCTTTAAAAATCGATCCGACTGAGACCCAATTAGACGCGCTCGTTGAGATCTATCGCATGATGAGGCCCGGTGAGCCGCCAACCAGAGAAGCCGCCCAGGCACTTTGCGACAACTTGTTCTTCTCGGAAGAACGCTATGACCTCTCTGCCGTCGGCAAAATGAAATTCAACAGCCGACTTGGCCGCGATACGATTACAGGTCCAGGCGTGCTAACAAAAGAAGACATCATTGATGTTCTAAAAGAGCTGATCAATATACGAAACGGTAATGGGGCCGTCGATGACATCGACCATCTCGGAAACCGACGTGTCCGCTCAGTCGGCGAAATGGTCGAAAATCAGTTCCGCTTGGGCCTGGTGCGTGTGGAGCGCGCTGTTAAAGAGCGGCTTTCGCTCGCGGACGCGGAAAACTTGATGCCTCAGGAGATTATCAATGCAAAACCAGTCGGAGCATCGATCAAGGAATTCTTTGGATCGAGCCAGCTGTCTCAGTTTATGGATCAAAACAACCCCTTATCGGAGGTAACTCATAAACGCCGGGTTTCCGCGCTTGGCCCGGGGGGTTTGGCTCGGGAGCGCGCGGGTTTCGAAGTGCGAGACGTGCACACAACGCATTACGGACGGGTGTGTCCGATTGAAACGCCTGAAGGTCCCAATATTGGTCTCATTAATTCGTTAGCTGTTTATGCTCGAACGAACGACTATGGTTTTCTCGAAACGCCTTATCGAAAGGTCGAAGAGGGTCGTGTTACCGACCGCATTGAGTATCTATCGGCTATAGAAGAAGGCAAATATTTTATCGCCCAGGCTAGTGCGTCGCTCGATGAGAACGGTAAACTGAAAGATGAATTTGTCTCGTGCCGACATAAGGACGAGTTTGCATTGGCAGCGCCCGATGCAATCAATTATATGGACGTCTCGTCAAAACAAATCGTTTCCGTCGCCGCGTCCCTGATTCCTTTTCTCGAGCATGATGATGCGAACCGCGCATTAATGGGCTCCAATATGCAACGGCAAGCGGTACCCACATTGAGTACCGAAAAGCCGCTGGTTGGTACTGGCATGGAGCGCACGGTCGCCAAGGATTCCGGTGTGGCAGTCGTCGCAAATCGCGGCGGAACCGTTGAATCCGTTGATGCAAGCCGCATTGTCGTGCGGGTAAACGACGTCGAGACCGAAGCCGGCGTCTCCGGTGTAGATATTTATAATCTGACCAAATACACCCGCTCGAATCAAAATACCTGCATTAACCAGCGGCCGCTCGTTAAGCCGGGCGACACGGTTTCAAGGGACGATCTGCTCGCTGATGGCCCTTCGACCGATATGGGAGAGCTGGCTCTCGGCCAAAACCTTTTGGTCGCATTCATGCCTTGGAATGGCTGTAATTTTGAAGACTCGATTCTTATTTCGGAGCGGGTCGTGCAAGAAGATCGTTTTACCACTATCCATATCGAAGAAAAGACGTGCGTGGCGCGCGATACTAAATTAGGTCCCGAAGAGATTACGGCGGACATTCCTAATGTTGGGGAAGCGGCCCTATCCAAATTGGACGAATCGGGAATCGTTTATATCGGTGCCGAAGTTAAGGCAGGGGATATTTTAGTCGGCAAGGTCACGCCGAAAGGAGAGACTCAATTAACACCGGAAGAAAAGTTATTACGTGCAATTTTCGGCGAAAAAGCATCCGATGTGAAAGATACTTCGCTCAGGGTTTCATCGGGTATGGATGGGACCATTATCGATGTCCAAGTATTTACCCGTGACGGCGTGAAGAAAGATAAACGCGCCAAGCAGATCGAGGAAGCCGAAATCGAGCGGGTCAAGAAAGATTTCAGCGACCAGCTCAGAATCGTAGAGAAGGATATTTTCCAGCGCGTGGAAGCCATGCTCGTTGGCAAGATCGCCGAATTCGGGCCTAACGGATTGAAAGCCGGCGATGAGGTGACGGCGGACTATTTGGCCGGCCTTCCGCCGTCGCAATGGCTTGAAATAAGACTTCAAGATGAAGATACCAACATTCAGCTGGAGGCCATCACCGAGCAGATAAGCTCTCAAAGAGAAGAAATTAACAGGCGTCTGGAAGAAAAACGCAAAAAAATTGTCATGGGTGATGATCTTGCGCCCGGTGTACTGAAAATGGTCAAAGTGTATGTGGCAGTCAAGCGCAGGTTGCAACCGGGCGATAAAAAATGGCCGGCCGACATGGAAACAAAGGCGTGATTTCTCAGATTATCCCCGTTGAGGATATGCCTTATCTGGAAGATGGAACACCGGTTGACATCGTGCTGAATCCATTGGGCGTACCTTCCCGCATGAACGTTGGACAGGTGTTGGAGACCCATTTGGGCTGGGCAGCAAAAGGTCTCGGGCTCAAGATCGGAAAAATGCTCGCAGCGCAGGCCGGGCTACACGAAATGCGCTCGTTCTTGGAACAAATTTATAACTCGAGCGGCCAACCGGAGTCGATCGATGGCTTGTCCGATGAGGAAGTGCTGGAACTCGCCAAAAACTTAACGGCAGGTGTTCCCATGGCTACACCGGTATTCGACGGCGCCACGGAACAGGAAATCCAGAGCATGCTGAGGCTGGCTAGCTTGCCTGCCACGGGACAGACAAGGCTTTATGATGGCAGAACTGGAGAGGGATTCGATCGTGAGGTAACCGTAGGTTATATGTACATATTAAAACTGAATCACCTGGTGGATGACAAGATGCACGCTAGGTCGACCGGGCCCTATAGCTTGGTTACCCAGCAACCCTTGGGCGGCAAGGCTCAGTTCGGAGGACAGCGATTTGGCGAAATGGAGGTTTGGGCGCTGGAGGCTTACGGCGCCGCGTACACACTTCAAGAAATGTTGACCGTTAAATCGGATGATGTGAGTGGACGAACCAAAATGTACAAGAATATCGTCGACGGCGATCACCGGATGGAAGCCGCAATGCCTGAGTCGTTCAATGTATTGATCAAAGAGATTCGTTCCTTGGGTATCAATATTGAACTGGAGCAGGATTGAGGTGTCGCTTGCTAGGTGTTATGCAGGTCTTTTTAGCCTGAACGTCGAGTTGGAGGTAAGCTTTTGAAAGACTTAATCAACTTTTTAAAACGCCAAGGCCATGTTGAAGAGTTTGACGCCATGCGCATCGGACTGGCGTCACCCGACATGATTCGTTCGTGGTCTTATGGGGAGGTCAAAAAGCCTGAAACGATCAACTATCGGACATTCAAGCCGGAACGTGATGGTTTGTTTTGCGCCAAGATATTTGGGCCGGTGAGCGACTATGAGTGCTTGTGTGGAAAATATAAGCGTTTGAAGCATCGGGGCGTTATCTGCGAAAAGTGTGGCGTGGAAGTCACGCTCTCGAAAGTGCGCCGAGAGCGTATGGGTCATATTGAACTGGCAAGTCCTGTCGCGCACATCTGGTTCTTGAAATCGTTGCCGTCGCGCATCGCGTTGCTACTCGATATGACGCTGCGCGAGATAGAACGCGTGCTGTATTTTGAATCCTATGTCGTTATCGATCCAGGCATGACTTCGTTCACACGCGGACAATTGATGAGCGAAGAAGAGTTCCAAACTGCCATACAGCAATACGGGGATGAGGTTGTCGCTAAAATGGGAGCCGAAGCCATCCGCGAATTGTTGAAAACCATGGATTTAAGCGCGGAGGTCAGCCGGCTGCGAGAAGAGATGGCTGCGACGAATTCGGAAACCAAAATCAGGAAGCATACCAAACGCCTCAAAGCCATCGAATCGCTGTTGAACTCTAACAATCGCCCCGAATGGATGGTTTTAACGGTGTTGCCGGTGCTGCCGCCCGAGTTACGTCCATTGGTTCCACTAGATGGCGGCCGGTTCGCCACGTCGGACCTTAACGATCTTTATCGCCGAGTCATCAATCGCAACAACCGGCTCAAGCGACTATTGGATCTCAGCGCCCCTGACATCATCGTCCGCAATGAAAAGCGAATGCTGCAAGAATCGGTTGATGCCTTGCTCGACAACGGCCGTCGCGGTCGGGCGATTACAGGCTCGAACAAGAGACCCTTGAAGTCACTGGCCGACATGATAAAGGGCAAGCAAGGCCGTTTCCGGCAAAACTTGCTCGGAAAACGGGTGGATTACTCTGGTCGCTCGGTTATCGTCGTGGGACCGACGCTGAGATTGCATCAATGCGGTTTGCCAAAAAAGATGGCGCTGGAATTGTTCAAGCCATTTATTTTCAGCAAGCTGCAATTCAGAGGGGAGGCGATGACGATCAAGGCCGCCAAGAAAACGGTCGAGCGGGAAAGTCCCGAAGTTTGGGATATCTTGGACGAAGTCATTCGCGAACACCCCGTACTGCTGAACCGAGCGCCGACCTTGCATCGCCTGGGCATTCAAGCGTTTGAACCCATTTTGATCGAAGGCAAGGCTATCCAGCTACACCCCTTGGTTTGTACCGCCTTTAACGCCGACTTTGATGGTGATCAGATGGCGGTTCACGTGCCGCTTTCAATAGAGGCGCAGCTTGAAGCGCGCACGCTGATGATGGCCACCAATAATATCCTTTCGCCTGCTAATGGAGAACCTATCATCAACCCCACACAGGATGTGGTGTTAGGGCTGTACTACATGAGCCGCGAAAAGATCGGCGCCATGGGAGAGGACATGATCTTCACGGATGTGGATGAACTCATCCGCGCCTATCAAAGCAGGGTGATCGATCTCCATGCAAAGGTACAAGTGCGCATCAAAGAATGTTTGCTCGATGAAGATGGCCAAAAAACGACACGGATGCGACGCGTAAAAACCACCGTGGGTCGCGCCATCATCTGGCCCATTATTCCGGAAGGTTTATCTTTCGATCTGATCAATCAGGATATGACCAAGAAAGTCATACTAAAACTGATTAACATCTGTTATCGGACCTTAGGAATCAAAGCAACTGTCGTATTTGCCGATCAGTTGATGTATATGGGTTTTGCTTATGCGACTCGCGCGGGTGTCTCGTTTGGCGTTGAGGACATGGCGGTGCCAGAAAAAAAAGCCAGCATCATCGCGACGGCAGAGCAAGAGGTAAAAGAAATCCAGAGCCAATATGCGTCCGGTCTGGTTACCGATGGTGAACGATACAATAAAGTCGTCGATATTTGGTCCCATGCCAACGATCAAGTGGCGAAAGTCATGATGGAACGCCTGGGAAATGAAGAGGCCATCAGCCCGAGCGGCGGTCGATTTATCCAGAAATCGTTCAATTCCATCTATATGATGGCGGATTCCGGCGCGCGCGGCTCGGCGGCCCAAATCAGGCAATTAGCCGGCATGCGCGGCCTCATGGCAAAGCCGGATGGCTCTATCATCGAAACACCCATTACAGCAAATTTCCGTGAAGGACTCGATGTTCTGCAGTATTTCATATCGACCCACGGCGCCCGCAAAGGCTTGGCGGATACCGCGCTCAAGACGGCCAATTCAGGCTATTTGACCCGGCGGCTGGTCGATGTAGCGCAGGATCTCGTCATAACCGAGCACGACTGCGGTACGAGCGATGGCCTCTTGATGTCGCCGTTGATTGAAGGCGGCGATGTCGTTGAGCCTTTGGCAGAGCGGGTGCTGGGAAGAGTAGTGGCGGAAAATATTGCCGATCCGGCAACGGAGCAAGTCATTATTGCGGCAGGAACCCTGCTGGACGAGTACTGGGTCGGCATGCTGGAGGATATCGGCATAGATAATATCCGCGTACGCTCTGTCATTACCTGCAAAACGCGCTATGGCGTATGCGCCTCATGTTACGGCCGCGATTTAGGCCGAGGCCATAAAGTGAATATTGGCGAGGCGATTGGTGTCATAGCCGCCCAGTCGATCGGCGAGCCGGGGACCCAGTTGACGATGCGCACGTTCCATATCGGCGGTGCGGCGTCAAGATCTGCAGCGATCAGCAATGTTGAAGTTAAATCAACTGGCACCATTAAGTTAAACAACTTGAAGACCGTGATGAACAAGGACGGTCATTTGGTTGCAGTTTCAAGATCAGGTGAGATTAGTGTCATCGATGAGCACGGCAGGGAGCGTGAACGATATAAAATTCCTTACGGCGCGGTTCTATCGCTTCAAGACGGCAGCATGGTGAGGGCCGGCCAAATGGTCGTTAACTGGGATCCGCATACCCACCCGGTTATCACTGAAGTGAAAGGACAAGTACAGCTCGTTGATTTCATCAGCGGTATAACGGTTCGCGAGCAATCCGATGAGATAACCGGCTTAAGTTCGATGGTCATCATCGATCCGAAGCAGAGAGGGAGCTCTGGCAAAGAGCTGCGGCCTATGGTCAAGCTGTTGGATGAGGAAGGGAACGACATCAAGATTCCCGGCACTGAAATTGCCGCGCAATATTTTCTTCCGGCCGGCGCCATAGTGAGCGTCTATGACGGTGCCAGGGTAGACGTCGGTGACGTATTGGCTAGGATTCCCCAGGAATCCACCAAGACGAGAGATATAACGGGTGGTTTGCCGCGTGTTGCCGACCTTTTCGAAGCCAGGAAAACCAAGGACCCGGCTATTCTTGCGGAGGCCACCGGAACGGTGAGCTTTGGCAAGGAAACCAAAGGTAAACGCAGGATAATCATCACCGAAGTGAGCGGTGAGCAATATGAGACGATGATTCCCAAGTGGCGCCATGTAACGGTGTTCGAGGGTGAACACGTAGAGCAAGGTGAAACCATCGCTGAGGGTGAACTTACGCCACATGACATACTGCGGCTAAGAGGCGTTGCCGAATTAGCGTCTTATCTTATCAAGGAAATACAAGACGTTTACCGCCTGCAGGGCGTGAAAATCAATGACAAACATATTGAAGTCATTATTCGGCAAATGCTGCGCAAAGTAGAAATAACTGCGCCCGGCGACACGAGCTTCATTACGGGAGAACAGGTAGATAAGGCGCGTGTATTGGACGAGAACGAGAAGTTGGAGGCGGAGGGCAAGATTGCCGCGTGTTATGAGGCGGTGCTGCTGGGCATTACTAAGGCTTCGCTCTCGACAGAATCATTCATTTCCGCCGCGAGTTTCCAGGAAACGACGAGAGTGCTCACGGAAGCCGCGATAAGAGGAATCAATGATAAGCTCCTGGGATTGAAGGAGAATGTCATTGTGGGTCGACTCATTCCTGCAGGAACTGGATTGGCCTACCACAAAGAGCGGAAACTGAAGCAGCGCCTGATCGAGTCAGGCGAGAAGGACGCAGCAAAAACCATAGACGCCGGCGAAGTCGAAGAAGCGTTGAAACAAGCGCTCAACATGTAGGATCAATCATCATGAGTCAGCGTGAGGAGTAGGGGCATTGACTGGCGTACTGGGTCAAACGGGCGCACCGGCGAGGAGTACGCGACGGCGGGTGACCGTCTCAGGACGTTGCCTTGGGGTGGATGTAGTAGCATCTACTCGGGGTGGGATCGCTGCCGGTAAGTTGGATGCGCAGAAGGAAACGGGCTTCGCGGCGCCGGACCTGTTGGAGTTTGCCGCGCCGCAGGCGGTAGATAAAGCCGGCGTTCTAATCATGGACCTTCACGCCGGCCAACCGCCAGCCGGACGGCGATTGGCTGCGCGCAGCGCCGATGTATATCAGCAGGTCTTCGCCGCGAGAACGGCATCGCCGAGAGCTGCTGCAGAAGTGCCCACAGCCGCTTGATCCGGCGCTGGCGCATCGCGCGTTCCTTGGCGATGCGAGCGTGACTCCGGGCAAAGACACTTGACCGAGCCTAAGACGCGCTTCAGTTTCTTGAACTCAAGATCGGATCGAGGCGATCGGCAATGAAGGGAGTAATAGAGTCCCTGGCGTTTACAGTGGGAAAACGGACAACTATGACCCTAACAGCCAAATGCCCGACGGCAACACTCAAGCGGCCACGAAGCGGCTGGTTACTGGCGTCCCGCCACGGGATGCCGCCAGGAATTTTGCTTTGTCCGTTCACGCTATACCGCTGAATTTCAGCTTCGGTGCAGGCCGGGCACAGGCCGTTTTCCGAGAGGGCCCCCAGGCCAGTGAGAAGAGGCCGTTGGACTTGCGGTGAGTCATCACTTGCTTGCACTATGTCCGTATTCACTTGCCTGACAAGTTGAACCTGCCGCATGATTGTCTTCCCGTGGGACTGGCTTCGGTTCGAGGCAGATGGGTTGCCCGGCTCCGGCTATCCGCTCCGCCTTTGCGTGGCCCAGTGCAGTTGCCTGTTATGGATGAGGCGAAGCCGTGTTTATTCGTCAACTCGACTATCTGGTAACGCTCGCCCGCGAGAAACACTTCGCCCGCGCGGCAGAGGCGTGCTGCGTGTCACAGCCCGCGCTTTCGGCGGCGATACGCCATCTGGAAGAGGAGCTGGGCATATCGATTGTCCAGCGGGGACAGCGATTCCAGGATTTCACGCCAGAGGGTGAACGCATTCTGGATTGGGCGCGGCAAACGCTCGTTGCCTGGGAGGGCTTGCGTCAGGAGGCATCGATTGCACGCACTCACCTAACGGGTACCCTGCGACTTGGCGCCATCCCGACAGCGCTGCCCATTGTATCTCTATTAACTGGACCCTACCGCGCCGCCCATGCCGAGGTGCGCCAACGGGTACAATCCTTGAGCACGGAAGAGATCATGCGCGGACTGGACGACTTCGAGCTAGATCTTGGGCTCACCTATCTTGAAGATCAGCGCCTGGAAGGGTTTCGCATCCTGCCGCTGTATCGGGAGCGCTACGTATTGCTCGCCCGCGACGCCTCGTCCTTGCGCAATCGTAAGGCGATGAGCTGGGCGAATGCCGCCGAATTGCCGCTGTGCCTGTTAACGCCCGATATGCAAAACCGGCGCATTTTCGACGCCGCGTTTCGCAGGCTCCATGCGCAGCCGAGGGTGGCCGTGGAGACCAACTCGATCTTTGCGCTTTATTCTCACGTACGCTGCGCCGAGCTGTTCAGCATTGTGCCGCACAGCTTGCTGTGCCTGTTCGAGATGCGCGAGGAGCTGACGGTCATTCCTCTCACGCCTGAACTGAATCGCGCGATCGGCCTGATCGCGCTTGATCACGATCCGCCCTTGCACTTGGTCGCCGCCGCTTGGGAAATCATGCAGACGGTCGATTTGGAAGCGCGTTTCGACCGCCTGATAAGCGGCGATTATCAACCCATCCACGCAAACGAATAGACCCCCTTCACTCAACCGCCAATCTATCTCGCGCGGCGCATGGCTATCACCGTGCCCGCAGTAAGGAAGACGAGGCCAGCGCGAAACCGCCGGCCGCATCTTCCTCGACTCAACGCTATTTTATTGATCATCAATGGAGATAGACTATGGCCAAAGTTTTGTGCGTGCTGTACGACGATCCCGTCACTGGTTACCCGAAGACGTACGCCCGCGACACCATTCCCAAGATCGAGCGTTATCCGGACGGACAGACCGCGCCGACCCCTCAGGCGATCGACTTCAAGCCGGGCGTGCTCTTGGGGAGTGTGCCGGGTGAGTTGGGCTTGCGCAATTTCCTCGAATCGCGCGGCCATCGCCTCATCGTCACGTCCGACAAGGACGGCCCGGATTCCGTTTTCGAGAAAGAGCTGGCCGATGCGGAGATCGTCATTTCGCAGCCATTCTGGCCGGCCTATCTGACGGCGGAGCGCATCGCCAAGGCGCCCGAGCTCAAGCTCGCCATTACCGCCGGCATCGGCTCGGATCACGTGGATTTGCAGGCGGCGATCGAGCGCAAGATCACCGTGGCGGAAGTCACCTTCTGCAACAGCATTAGCGTGGCCGAGCACGTTGTCATGATGATCCTGGGCCTGGTGCGAAACTACATTCCTTCGTATCAATGGGTGGTGAAGGGCGGCTGGAACATCGCCGATTGCGTCGCCCGCTCGTACGATGTGGAAGGCATGGAAGTGGGCACGGTGGCGGCCGGACGCATCGGTCTAGCCGTGCTGCGCCGGCTCAGGCCTTTCGATGTAAAGCTGCACTACACGGATCGCCATCGTCTCTCGGAAAGCGTGGAGAAGGAATTGAATCTGACCTTTCACCCGAACGTGGAATCAATGGTCAAGGTCTGCGACGTTATCACCATCAACTGTCCGCTCCATCCGGAAACCGAGAACCTGTTCAATGCCTCGCTGATCGCCAAGATGAAACGCGGCGCTTACATCATCAACACCGCGCGGGGCAAGATCTGCGACCGGGATGCGATTGTCAGCGCGCTGGAGAGCGGCCAACTGGCCGGATACGCGGGCGATGTCTGGTTCCCGCAGCCGGCGCCCAAGGGTCACCCCTGGCGCACGATGCCGCATCATGGCATGACGCCGCACATTTCGGGCAGTTCACTCTCGGCGCAGACTCGTTATGCTGCGGGCACGCGCGAAATCCTTGAGTGCTGGTTTGACGGCAAGCCGATCCGCAACGAATACCTCGTGGTCGATGGCGGCAAGCTTGCCGGCGTGGGCGCGCATTCGTATAGCCCGGGCAATGCGACTCGAGGCTCCGAGGAAGCGGTGAAGTTCAAAAAGAGCTAGCCATTCGACGGCCGTTTGGCGTTGGCTATAAAACCAAGCTCTGACGGCCGTCTATCCGGAACACTCCTTCATTGCAGACGCCGAGCCCCGTTTGATTCCATTTCTCACTAGGGCATTAACTATCCGCGGCCAAGCGGTGATGGAGCGAACCCGGGCGGAATTCTTTTCCTGCGCCCGCAAGGCTTCCTCCAAGGCCGCGAGACGGTCAAATACCCGATTGGCGAAAGCTTTTTCCCGAAGGTCATACCGAGGCTCGACGGCATTTGACTCGGGCGCCTAGGTTGGCAACGGCCAGAGACGGCGATTGGCCAGTAAGCTGAACCGCCGGCTCTTATGCCCGCCGGCGCCATCCAACACCCTAAATAAATGATCCATTTGTCCGGATAGCGGGAAGCCGCTTCCTCAAGAAACAGGTGCATACAGGCCCCGTTCACAGGGGGCAGGATTATACGGAACTGAAATAATTCCCGGACAGGCGTAAGTTTAAGATCTCTAGTTGACCGGGGAGTGATCAGGATGGGTTCGACTCGCACCGTTTCCCAGGGGCTGTCCGCCGAGCACCTGGCTGCGGCGGCACGCCGTGAACCGAACTTTCGGCTCGGCGGCGTTGCCACAGGCACCTTGTGCCGGCCCAGCAACCAAACGTCCCCTGGGTGGGAGATTGGATGCTCGGCGACTTCCGGTACCGCATCCTCATTGGTCAACCCGCGGAAGCCGAACTCAGCGATGACGGATGCCATCTGTTCGACGGCATGATCGTTCTTGCGTGGGTTTCTGGCGTAGTCGATCAGACGATTAATAGGCCAATGCGGCCTCACTCAACTCAACCGGTCTCCGGGAAATCCGGGACCATTCAACCGCTCTCGTACGGGAAGTCCTTTTTCACCCAGCAGCCATTCACCTAATTAAAAGGGCTTCACGCTGGCCAGAAGAATGATCGCAATCAGAAGTAACAATGGGATTTCGTTCATCCATCGATAATAAACGTCGGAATGGATATTTCGGTCATGTTTGAAGTCAAGCAGCCACTTGGCGCAGAGCGCGTGATAGCCCACCAAGATAACGATCAGGAAAAGCTTGATACGCAGCCAACCGCTCGCTCGATAGATATTCCACGCGTAGTCGGCCAGCATCCATAAGCCGAACAGCAGGGTGAGCACCATCGCCGGCGTCATGATACCGAAATATAGCTTGCGCTCCATGATCTTGAACCGCTCGATGCTGACAAGGTCTTCACTCATGGCGTGGTAAACAAACAGCCGTGGTAGGTAGAAAAGCCCGGCGAACCAAGTCACCATAAAGATAAGGTGGAATGCTTTCAGCCACATTACGTCTGTTTCTCATCCAACATTCGCTCGATGGTCGCTCTCATCTGCGGTCCGTCGAGCAAGCCGGACTGGTGGATGGAAAGGGTGCCGTCCGGCGCGAATAGAAAAGTGTTAGGGACCCATTGAACATCGGCAAACGCTTTTGCCAGTTCGGCAACCGGGTCTAGCGCGACGGGGTAAGGCAAATTCTTCAGGCGCGCCATAGCTAGAACGTGGTTGGGCGGATCGTAGTACATGGCTATGGCGATCACTTTCAAACCCTTGCTCGCATAGTCGTGATAGAGATGGGTCAATAGCGGGATCTCTTCAATACAACTTCGGCAGTCGCTGGCCCAGAAGGTCACCAGCACAGGATGGCCGCGCCATTGCTGCAACGCAAGTTTTTCCCCGGTGATGGTGTTAAACGTCATATTGGGCGCTTGGCTGAATCGAGAGCCAGTCAGCTTTATCGCGCCAACGACCAAGACAGCCAGAATGGTCATCGCGATCATCAACTGGCCGAATCTTTTCATCTCAGGATAGCGTTTCATCGCGGTGGGGTCGCAGGCGTAATGATTGCGGACTCTATGGTTGGAAAAAGCTTTCACATGACTTCGATGGCGCGAATGCTTGCCGTAGACTCAGCGTTCCTTGAGCGAACTAGAGCAGGATGAAGGAATATGAAGAAATATTCTCTGTTGGGGCTGGTGATTCTGTTGATCGGCCTCATTCTATTACAGAATGAGGCGATATTGCCGTTCGTAAGGCGGATTGTTGACACCGAGGTGCTCAGGGGCAATCCAGAGGAAGGCGGTCAGGCGACCGCCATTAATAGTGAGAAGACCGCCCAGGCATTCATTCACTGTAACCAATATATAAGACAACAATTCAGCGACGCTACCTCCATCGAGTTTCCAGAACATGCCTCAAAAGCCTGGGATATCGGGTTCGAGCGCTATGTCGTCCAAGCTTATGTCGATATCGGGGATGCATCGGGAGAACGCAGGCGGAAAACTTATGTTTGTAGGATTCACTATACCGGCGGCACCGCGCGCCCGTACGATGACTGGAGCGTAGCCGGCATCGAGTTCTCCCATGAGGATGCCTCCCGCTGATTAGTCCTCCATCTGCTGAATGCCGTCGAGAAACCAGGTCGGCTGTTTGCTGGATTTAGGGCGAACGAAATGCCAGATTTCGCGCACTTGCGCGGGGCGTTCAGCCGCTTCTTGCCGCATAATGACATCGAACAGAACGCTGGCTTCCAATTCGGAGCCGGTTTCCTTGACCTGCAGTAACTCTGCTTCAACCTTCAACAGGTCGGTCGTGTTTTCGGCCTTTCGTTCACGCAGTTGATCTTGCAGCTCCGCGAATACCTTATCGGTGGTCAGGCCCCGAATGTCGGCGAGATCGCCTCGATCCCAGGCGGACTGAAGTAGCGCATACGCTGCCTTGGCACCTTGCAGAAAGGTCGCTTTGTCAAAGCCCGCGGGACTGGGCACGCTGCCTGTCTCCCGGCCAGTCGCAAGCTCCGGGACCGGCATCGTTTTGGCGTCCTTGTTGAATAATACGTCGGTATTGAAACCGGCCTGCTTGACCGACTGGTCAGGTTCGGCCCGGCGCGCATAAGCTGGACTGTCACCCTCGGCATCCGCGTGGCCTCCCAGCGGATCGTAACTGCCGCTTGCGGTCGTCTGTCCGCTGATTCTTGAAGCCTTACGCGCGATGAACATTTTATACAGCATAAAGGCAATCAGCCCGAAAATAAGAATATCGAGAAAATTGATGTGCTCGAAAGCTCCGCCGAACAGCATCGCACCCAGCAGGCCGCCCAGCGCCAAACCGCCCAGCATGCCCATGAGACCGCCGCGTCTTGCCAGAGAATCGCGTACCGATTGATTTTGCTGCTGGGCGCCGCTCGGTTGGCTCGGCGGCAGCGGATTGGCATTGTTGGGACGCTTATACGGCATGCTGTAAGATGGCTTGCTGCCGAACGATTTGCCGCCACCCATACGCGCAGCCTCAGCGTCCCCGATCCCCGCGAACGAGAAGATGCATGCGAAGAATAGGGCAAATAAAAATCCGCTTGATTTTGTCATAAGTTTGTCTATCTAGAAATTGAAGTGATGAATATCTGATATATGGTACCAGAAACGGGAAAATCAACTGCGGATTCCGTTGAGAGTATGGAACGCTCCGGATTTGTAGCACGTGATGGGGCATGATGCTCACGGACAAGGGTCCAACAGGTCAGATCAGCCGCCGCGTCAGTTCCTTTCGTGGCGGCCTTGCCAAGGAAAAACCGCACAACTTGTCGCCAATACGTCCCCCGGGTAGCGTAGCCGTAAGCAGATGTGGCACCGTAAAATTAGCGCGTTTAGCCTGCTGGCGACAAAATGGTCAAAGGCCCGGAAAGCCGCCTTGGCCGGATCAAGGACAGGCGCTTGGCTAAATCACCGAGCCCGTAACTCCCGTCGCATGGAAAGAACCAGCAAGCAGCCCAGATGAAGATCGAGATTGCTCTGGCCGGCAGCCGCATGCTGCCCGCCTCGGAAAGTATCTTTGTTAGGATCCTGGCCAGAAACTCACGCAGACCAAGAATTGCATGGGCTGTCATGCAATCGACAAGCAACTCGTCGGTCCTGCCTACGAGTTTCCGGGGGATATGCCGATGCTGGCGCGGCCGATGAGCAGCGCCGAGGTCCACCAGCGGGTCGCTCGCATTCTCGAGCGGCGAAGCAGCGGAGGAGGAACTGAATGGCCGTAGCCGTCCGCCCTTGGGCCATGCCAGCGCTCTTGCTCGCGATGTTGACTGCCTGCAACCGCCCAGAAAATGCGGTCTCGGCGAGGCAGGATAGCGCCGCGCACGCGGATCCTTACGACATGCGCCGCATGGATTTCAAGCCGCCCAAGGCGTTGGTGACCTCTGAGCGTCATGCCGGGCCGTTCGCCGCCGGCAACGCGATCAGCATGGATGCTTACGTCAAGCCGCTGTCGGCAGAGCCGGTGAAGGAGGTAAGGCTCGACACCACCCACAAGATCATCGAAATCGCGCCCGGCGTGAAGTTCAGTGCCTGGACCTTCGGCGACACGGTACCCGGCCCGGTGGTGCGCGCGAAAGCGGGAGACCGCATCAAGTTCACCATGAGCAACCGTTCGGACGAGGCGGTGCCTGGAGTGCGGATCACGGCGCCGCCGATGATGCATTCGATGGATTTCCACGCGGCCATGGTATCGCCGCAGGACAAGTACCGCTCGCTCGCGCCGGGGCAGACTATCGCGTTCGAGTTTACCGCCAACTACCCCGGCGTGTACATGTACCACTGCGGCACGCCGATGGTGCTGGAGCATATCGCTTCCGGCATGTACGGGATGATAATCGTCGAGCCCCGCGGCGGCTACCCGACCAAAGTCGATCGTGAGTATGCCATCATTCAAAGCGAGTTTTACACCAAACTCGATCCACAGAAGCGCCAGGTGGATGGCGCACCGCTGTACGTGCTCGACGGCGATCGCGTGAGGGCAAAGGCGCCGACATACACGGTGTTCAATGGGCGCCACAATGGCTTCGTTGACCAGCCGTTGCCAGCCAAGACGGGCGAGCGGGTGCGGCTGTTCGTGCTGAACGTGGGGCCGTCCAACACGTCGAGCTTCCACGTCGTTGGCACCATCTTCGACAAAGTATGGATCGAAGGCAACCCGGACAACCCGTTCAGGGGCATGCAGACGGTGCTTCTTGGCTCGTCGAACTCTGCGATCGTGGAGTTCATGATCCCCGAAGAAGGCAATTACGTGATGGTTGACCACCATTTCGCCAATGCCTCACAGGGCGCCATCGGCGTGATCGCGGCCGGCGCTCCTGCTGGCGGCCTCGAGCACCACAACATACCCGCGACCCAGGCGCCCACTGATCCGGTGGCCGTGAAGGGCAAGCTCGACTTCGAATCCAAGTGTCTCGCCTGCCACTCCATTGCTGGCGGCGACAGGCTTGGACCAGACCTCTACGGAGTCACCAAACGGCGCGACGATGCCTGGCTCACTCGCTGGATGAAGACACCCGAGCAGATGCTGCAGACCGGCCCGGAGGCTGAGGCGATGCTCGAGAAATGGAAGGTGTCTATGCCCAACCAGAACCTTTCCAACGAGGAGATCCGACAGTACATCGCCTACTTCAAATGGGCCGATCAGAACCTCCGTCCGCAAGGCACGATGCAGCCCCAGCCGGCCGCACCGGGCACCGCCTTGCCCCCTTCGCAGACGAAGTCGGCCACCCCCATGCCGGCTCAGCCTGCGCCGCCGAAATCGCCGACCACCCGCGCCCGCCACGGAGGACCTTCGTGATCGCGGTAGCGCGGGCGCTCAAGTGGTATCGCTTGCCATCACGCTGAGACGCTCCTGCAGCGACCTGCCCAACGAGTGCGCTCGCTCGATTATCTAGCGGTTAGCACCGCTCGTATCCGTTGCAGATATCGCGATTCGAGACGATGTCCATCGATCGTTCTCCACGTCATAGTAGCCAGTGAACCCGCGGACCGTTTCGAACAAGCATCAATTCTTGTTCTGGGTGGCCATAGGTGTCCAGGCAATAAAAGGGGAACTTGGGCAGGTTTGATCCCGTTAACCGTCCGTGGGCGCGCCCGGCAGCGCCATTACCGGCGACGTGGCACGCTGTGCCCACCGTCGCTGCGACTGGGTACTAAATTAAATCTTGTTCCAGTAAGTGATAATTATTATCATCTTTCCATCTTGTACTCTTGAGGTGGGCGGATAAGCCTTATGAATTGGGTCAGTAAACGTCAAGAAATAAAGTTTAGGTTACTGGATTTGCTTCGAATGGTCGGTATCTGTGTCCTGGTGATCTTGCTTCCGCACGATTCGGCCATCGCGTCGATGACAAGGGTTTATTACATCGCCGCCGAGGACGTGCTTTGGGACTACGCGCCTTCTTATCCTGTCGATATGATGACGGGCAAGGAACTCAATGAGAGGCAGAAAGTATTCGTCGAAGGCAATGGGGTCGATCGCATTGGTCGCAAATACTATAAGGCCCACTTCGTCGAATACACCGATGACACGTTTACCCAAATCAGGCCGCGCCCGGCCGAATGGGAGCATTTGGGGATACTCGGGCCAGTTGTCCGGGCTAACGTAGGCGATACTCTAAAGATCGTTTTTAAAAACAAGATGGCCGATAACGACGCCTCGATGCATCCACACGGGGTATTTTATCGCAAAAATAGTGAAGGAACCTTGTATGAGGACAGCACAAGCGGAGAAGATAAGGCCGATGATACGGTCAGGCCCGGCGCGATCCACACTTATATCTGGGAAGTGCCCGCCCGCGCGGGACCCGGACCCAATGATCCGAGTTCTATCGTCTGGCTTTATCATTCTCACGTTGATGAGCCTAGGGACGCCAATACCGGGCTGGTGGGCCCGATCATTATTTCTCGGCGGGGATTGTTACAAGAGAATGCCAAGCTAAAGAACATCGATCGCGAATTTGTCGTTCTATTTACCGTGTTTGACGAGAACAACAGTTTGTACTTCAATAAAAACGTGGCGGCTTTCGCGCCACAGGCGGATGTAGAGGATGAAGATTTTCAAGAAAGCAACCTAATGCACAGCATGAACGGTTACCTCTATTCCAACCTACCCGGCCTGGAAATGAATGAAGGCGAGAAGGTGCGCTGGTATCAGCTTGCATTGGGTACTGAAGTCGATCTCCACACGCCGCACTGGCACGGCAACACGCTGACGTCGAACGGATCGCGGGTTGATGTGCTTAATCTGCTCCCAGCGACCCAGCTCACGGCGGATATGAGGCCCGACAATCCGGGCCGGTGGATGTATCATTGCCACGTTAACGATCATATTGACGCTGGCATGATGGCGCACTATACGGTAGAGCCCAGAGGGAACAATCGCGACCGCCTTGCAAGGCATTGACATCATCAGCCTTACGTGCCGTTGAAAACCATCCGATCTCGATCCGAGAAACTCGCGAGGGCAGTGCCTCATTTACGATTTGGAGAAAAGGTCTGCAGGGGGGTTTTCCGGCCAGGTTCATTCGGGCGGTGCACGGTTGTAAGCTGCCGACGTAATGTGGAAGCAAATGGTGGAACGACGCCCTGGGTTTTTCCCTGCATGTCTCTCCGCCATCCGTCGCTCGTGCTTTTCGGCTTCTTATCTCACGTACAGTTTACCGCTACAAAATTGAAGGCGGTACCGGCCAAGAGCCGGCGTCTTCATCGTATCTTTGTGCATAGCAAACGCCGAAGGCATGCCTTTCCGAATTGGCTTGCGGCTTTGGTGTGGGCATAATTCTCGATAAACCGGTCAAGAGGAAAGTAGGATGCAAAATCGTAGTTTTGAGCAAGTAAAAGACGTGCTCGATTACAGCAAGCAACTGCATGCGCAGATCAGGCAGTATTACGATGCCCTAAGTGAACAATCCGTGCAGAGGCGCGTCAAAATGCTGCTCGATTATTTGAGTCGGCACGAGAAAAACATGGAACAGAGTCTGGACGTCTATGAACAAGAGGCGAAGGGAAGTGTGCTCGATGTCTGGCTCCAATATGCGCCGAGTACGGATATCGAGGGAGTGCTGAAACGTTGTGTCATCAAACCGAGTATGTCAGTCGATGAAGTGATTAAAATCGCATTGGAATTTGATGATGCGCTGGTTGAGCTTTATAAGGAAGTCGTGCGTGAAGTCGATGATGACAGGGTGAAAGCCGCTTTCAAAAACTTGATAGAAATGGAAAATCAAGAAAAATTCACCTTGGTTCGGAGCGCTATCCAGCTGGATGACATGTAGGCCAAAATCGCTAGCTCTAGGCACCTCTTGAAATGCCGTTGCGGCAAGCACCGAGCGTCTCTGACTGCCACGGCTACGAACAGTTAAGTTGAATTTCAATGTGGTGGCATTAGGGTTCTCTCTCTACCGATCAGGTGAGCCGCTCCATCGAGCGCGTATCCCGAGTGGGTGGATAATTGATAATGTGTGGGAGCCAAGGCAGCATTTTGCAAAGTGCCCCGAAAGATTTGGCAGATTGTAGAACATCTCAAGCAAGGCCAATGTGAACGAAGAATGATCGCGGTGCCATGATCAAAGTCGCAATGATGAAACGATGCGAATAACGCTATCACGCGATGGAAACATGCTGGCAGTAGAATCGCTGGCTCGAAATATCGATGTCTCGCCGGCGCGGACGACAATGAGATGCTCATCCGAATATTACTGATGGCTCTTGGGCAGATCGCCGGCCTTCTCATACCCTTGTTCGTGTCGGCTGCGGAAGATAATCTTCCCGCCATTATCGAGAAGGTCAAGCCCAGCATCGTCGGTGTGGGGACCTTTGTAAAGACCCGTTCGCCTCCCGCCTTGTTGCGTGGTACAGGATTTGTCGTCGGCAGTGGGACGCTGGTGCTGACCAATGCCCATGTACTACCCGAGATTGTGGCTGGCGAAAGATTTGAGCAGCTGGTGGTTGCTTCGCGTAGCTCCAATAAGGAGACATTGCGGGGCGCGGTAAAGGTAGCTGTCGATGAAGAGCATGATATCGCCCTGTTGAAAATCAGCGGCGACGCCCTACAGGCCCTGCAATTGGGAAATTCCGACCAGGTTCGCGAAGGTGAGTTGTACGCATTTACCGGCTTTCCAATCGGCATTGTGCTCGGTTCATATCCGGTGACACACCGAGGCGTTATTTCTGCCATTAGTCCGATCGTGCTTCCGGCGCTCACTCCGCGCCAGCTCAATCCTGTGATGCTACACAGGCTGAATAATCCTTATGATGTCTTCCAGCTTGACGCGACTGCTTATCCGGGCAATAGTGGCAGCCCTTTATACGACACCCGGATCGGCCAAGTGATCGGTATCATCAACAGCGTTTATATCAAAGAAACCAAGGAGAACGTGCTCGAGAAACCCAGTGGCATAAGCTACGCGATCCCGATCAAATACGCGGTAGAGCTGCTAAAGCAGCGCGGCCTTAAGCCGTAACGAGGCGCGTGCTGGCTGAAATTGTCGCGCTTGAGCCATGTTTTCGATTGAAAACTACGATGTATGCCGCGCCGGTACACGTTCGACATCGTAGGGGTAGTTAACCGTCGATCTTGCTTTGTCAATTTTTTTTACAGTTAACGTCGAATTTCGCATAGTCTCGATCCATTTGGTCAGTAGAAGATTGAATCTTATAATAAAGTGATGAAGGGTACTAAACTTGCTTTCTTTAGATTAGAAGAAGCGATTGATGGCCCAATGGTCTTAACTGCTGGCTTATACCGATCGGCATAGGGAAGGAAGCGATTATGAATATTGACGAAAAAAAACACGACGAGAGTCCTTTACAGGCTAGCAAATTCAGGGAGAGCTACTTCGGGAATACTTCAAGGGTCAGGCGTTCTCTAGTAAAAGCTGCCGCGATTTCTCCAGTAATCCTGACCCTGCGGAGTGGAGCCGCTGCGGCAATGACTAGTGCGGAGTCGTGTATTGTCAAGGACCAGCAAGCCGCACAACAGGCGGCCGAGATGGATCCTGTCCTGCAAACGGCGGATCCATCGTCCCCAGAGCCGGAGGAGTCTTTGGCGCTCACCTCACATCAGGATGGCTGGCTAAGATCGCCTGTAGTAGTTAGAAATATACGAAGAGTCCGCAAGAAAAAAGGCAAATGGATTTACAAGGGCAAGAGTCCCTATGTTAAGGTCTATACTCATCAGCCGAAAGGAAGGTTCTCCTGGTGGAGCTATAGGAACAAACGGCGGAAGAAGTCGTGGAATTATCGGGATTCCGGACAGCTGATCGATATATATGATCCAACGGGGAAATTTGTATTGTTAACCGGCGGCATCTTGATGTTCCGAGGCCCTACCAAAAAAATCCGTTATGTAGGAATACCCGAACAAGACATTGAACAATACGGACTCGTGGCGCTGGATGAAAGCGGAGCTATTCTCCAAGATGAAGAGGGAATGCCAGCTATCGGGATGGCGCTCGAGGGCGGCGCTCTGCAGAGCAACCACATTACAGCTTCTTGTTGGCTCTCGCTAAATCCGAATATAGTGACCTAAAGCTCTGGCGAGCAGAGCCCAAAGTGATCGAAATCAGTAGGCAAACATGGAAGGCGTGTGCTTCGGGAACGCTGCTCTGGGAACAATGGAATGGCGATTACATCGTTTATAACTCGCATTCCGGAGAGACTCATTTTCTGAACGAGCTGGCCGCTATGGCCTTGAAAAGCCTTGAAGAGGTTCCGTGCAATGCGGAACAACTGGCTAAAACAATGGCCATGCGAGATTCAATCGCGGCGGACCTCGATACACCCGATATGCAGCGTCTCATCGAAGAATTTGACTCATTAGGACTGATAGAGCCCCACCCATCGTGAGAATTGCCGAGTTTAGTAGCGATGCTCTTAAGACACGTCTTCACACGAGCGGACTTTATACCCAAACCGGCCCTTTCAAAATACGAATAAAAAGTAATTCCCGCCCTTTCATCGAATCTCTACGATTCCTGTATGCCGATTACGCCGTACTGGATCGACAATTGGCAGATTTCCACGTTGCCCTCGAGCTGCAAACTAATTATCGGCGCTGGTTCCATCCGCAAGTCTTGTTCAAGATTGATGGAAAAAGTCCCTTTCAGCCTTTCCCGAACGAGTTAAGCCCTCCGTTATTTGAATGGGGTTTAAACTGGTGTATCGGGACGCGCGCTCACCACTATTTGATGCTTCACTCCGCTGTTCTGGAGAAAAACGGCAAGGCGCTTATTCTTCCCGCTCATCCGGGTTCCGGCAAGAGCACGCTTTGCGCCGCGCTTGCTTTGAGCGGGTGGCGCTTGTTGTCGGATGAATTCGGCCTGATCGATACAAAAAGTACCTGCCTGGTCCCGATCCCTCGCCCCATCGCTTTGAAAAATGAATCCATCAATGTGATCCGAAAGTTGTTTCCGCAAGCCGCCATCGGCCCTTCCTTTCCTAAAACGAGAAAGGGCACCGTCGCGCACGTTCGACCTTCCATCATGAGTGTCGATCAAATGGACCAGCCAGCACAGGCGGCCTGGATCATCTTTCTGAAATATAAAGCAAGCTCGCCCGTGGTTTTAGAACCTTTTGACAAAGCCCAATCCCTCTTGCGACTTGCCAACAATGCATTCAACTATGAAGTTTTGGGAAAGCAGGGTTTTCAGCTGGTGAGCGCCTTGGTGCGGAGTTGCCAATGCCTTTGGCTTAGCTATGGAAATTTGGAGGAAGTCATTGAAAGACTTGATGCGCTCGATGTAACCGGCTATGCCAGCACAATTGACGTACACTCGGCCTAGAGAGCTGTTACTAAGTTGCTTGGCGCATCCCAGTTTAGTCATCAATTTGAGCGAGATCGAATGGGATATGCTGCTACCGCTCACCCGGCATTCCAAGCTAATGGGGCGCCTGGCGGAACGCCTCATACAACTAGGTATTTTTAATCGGCTTCCTGCACGAGTTCAAGACCATTTGATCGGCTCCATGCGTTTGACGGAGCATCGCCAGCGCATGGTGCTATGGGAGATAAATCGCCTGGAAAGGGCCCTAAAAACCTCGGGAACAACTGTACTGGTCTTGAAAGGAGGGGCCTATATTCTAGCGCGCTTATCGGCAGGCAGCGGCCGGTTACTCGCCGACGTGGACATTCTGGTAGCCCACAACGATCTCGATACGATTGAGAAACTTCTTTTGTCCCAAGGCTGGGAAGCGGTTCAACTGGATGATTACGATGAGCATTATTACCGGGCATGGATGCATGAAATTCCGCCGCTACGACACCGCGATCGGTGCATTGAGGTCGACGTGCACCACACGGTTCTGCCCGTCAGCAGCCGCTATAAGCCGAATCCGGAGCTCTTGCTAACCGAAGCGAGGCCCGTTGAAGGTTGTCAGTTCAAGGTACTCGCTCCGTGCGACATGATTCTCCACAGCGCGGCACATCTGTTCCTGGATGGTGAATTCGTCAATGGCTTACGAGACTTGTCTGATATCGATCTGTTGCTGCGTGAATTCAGTCAAAAAGACAGCCGTTTTTGGACTCGATTATTGCACCGTGCTGCCGAGATGAAACTTACGCGGCCGCTTTTTTACGCGCTACGTTATACACGACGGATGCTCAAGACCCCGGTTCCCAGACGTGCCGTGGTGGCTGCCGAATTTTATTCGCCGGGTCGACGTATGGCTCGGATCATGGACGCCCTGTTTGAACGCGCGCTGATGCCCGACATCCCCGACGTCAACGATCGCTGGACCCCGCTTGCCCGTCGCTTGCTCTTGATGCGCTCGCATTGGTTGAAAATGCCGCCCGCATTATTGGCCTATCATACGTTTCGCAAAAGCGTAAAGCGCTGGCGTCCTAGCGCCCCCAAGTGATACGCCCGGAATACCCGATGGAGTGCCTCATCAAGCCTCAAGCCGACCGGCGGGTTTCAATTCT
Source organism: Methylococcaceae bacterium (assembly GCA_902812445.1). Lineage (GTDB taxonomy): Bacteria > Pseudomonadota > Gammaproteobacteria > Methylococcales > Methylococcaceae > CADDZF01. The sequence continues at coordinate 28,363 of CADDZF010000006.1, forward strand.
GCGCACAAGCTCGCTGATAATCCGTGCATATAGCTCATCACCGAGCAGCTGATCCTCTATGCCGGCATCGATACTGGGATTATCATTGATTTCGATCACGAATACGCCTGTATCGGTTTGTTTCAAATCGACACCGTAAAGCCCGTCCCCGATCAACCTCGCCAGCGCGATGGCGGTATTGACGACTTCGCTTGGTGTATCCGTCACGCGCCAGGTTTTGGAACCACCTTCTACCGCACGACCCGATGATTCATGCTTCACCACTTGCCAGTGCGCGCGCGACATAAAGTACTGGCAGGCATACAGGGGCTCGTGATTGAAGATGCCGATTCGCCAGTCGAATTGCGTATAAAGAAATTCCTGGGCCAGAATGAGATCAGACTCCTTGAACAGTCTTTCCGTAATGTCCTTGTATTCCCGCGCGTTGTTCGCCTTGAATACGCCTCTTGAAAAGGAGCCGTCGGGAATTTTCAGCACGATCGGATAATCGATCTCGTCCTGCACCGATTCCACATTGGCTTTTTGCAGGACCTTGGTTTTCGGGCGGTTGATATGATGCGTCGTCAATAGCTCATCCAGGTAAACCTTATTAGTGCATTTGACGATGGAGTCAGGATCATCCACGACGGTCATTCCTTCAATCTGCGCTTTTTTGGCGAACCGATACGTGTAATGGTCAATAGCAGTCGTTTCGCGGATGAACAGCGCGTCGTATTCAGCCAGTCGCCCGTAATCCTTGCGCTCGATTAACTCCACGTCGACCCCTTGCTTTTTGCCCGCCTTGACAAACTTTTGCAAAGCCGCGGAATTGGATGGCGGCATTTTCTCGCGCCGGTTATGCAGTATCGCGAGATCATAGCGAGCCGTATTTTTCGTTCTGGGCGTGCGCCAGGGCTTGCTGAGATAGCTGTTCAGCGCCTCGATAAAAAGGCGTTTCTGGAACTCGTCCAGCGTGCCCAAATAAGTGGGCTTGACCGTTGAGATATGCCATTTCCCCTGAAAGCGAAATTCCACCTTCAGTAACGGGCAGCGGAACATATCGAAGATCTGGCGGGCCAGGTCCTGCATATCCGGGTCTTCACAGCGGCCGAAGAAAATGGCCAGCTCAAAATTCTGTTCGGGTCCTCGCTGTTGCTTTTTAAAGCTTTTCTGAACCAGCGCGTCGAGGTCCTCCACATTGAGGCTGTAGATGGCCTTGCTGCTGAGATTGGTAATCGTCTTGACCGACGGGATGACCTTGTAGCGGCGGGGCTCGGCCAATAGCGAACAGTAGTAGCCGGTACTGAGATAACGATAGCTGCGGCACAGGTTGATGACGCATGTTTCTCTGGATTTGAGACAGTCCTGACTGGAGAGGTACGCCTTCGCGGTAATGACCTGGACGCAAGGAAAATCGGGCCGCCAGTCCTTGAGGTTCTCGACCAATACGACGTGATTAGGCATGCTGAGCTTTTGGGTGTTCGGTTTTCGCGTTGTTCTTCAATATCAAGGCTGCTTTCTGGCCCGATTTGCCATAACGGGCCATGCGCTGAAAATCCTTTTTCAGGATGGGCATATTGATGCAATCGGTTGATGTTTTGCCGGATTCATAGTCGATATAAGGATCATGAACATAGATATAACGCGCGTCGAAGCCTGTCACGACCACCCAGTGTGGAAATTTTTCGCGATAGATACGGTATGAGCTGATCAAGACCAGCGGTATGCCGCCTTGTTCAATTTTTTCCTGTATTTCATTGACGCTCAAGGCTCCGTAGATGATCTTGACCGGCAGCTCACTCAATTCGTCGAGAAAATCCTCCTGGACCAATTCCATGACTTCGCGTTTTTCCGGATCGCGCACGGAGGTGATAAATAGAGCGCCTTCATCATTGACGAAAACCTCTACGTCAAAACCACGATGACAAGCTGATACGGCCAAGCCATAGGGCCCGCAACCACCATGTCCTGAAGTCATGAAGACCGTCGTGGATTCGCGCCAGATACGCAGCTCGAGCTTGCGGTGCAGTTGAATTTCCGGCGCCAATGTCTTCATCGCCATCATCAAAGTTGCAGGTCCGCAGGTAAAATCGAGCGTCTGCTGATAATACGGCACGCGCACCACGCCCGGCTGCAAGTGCGGCGCCAGCAGCTTTTCGAAGCGGAGGGCCTCCGTATGGTCTTCATAGTAATCCGGGACCGATTCCAGATAACGGTAGCCGTTTTTTTTGAAAAGATTGATGGAAGCGATATTGTCCGTGCGGATTTCCAGCCGCAACGTCACGCAATCGTTTTCCTGCGCCAGTTTCTCGGCGGCCTGCACCAGCCGGCTGCCGATTCTCTTGTTCCTGTAAGCGGGATCGACGGCGTACGAATAAAGCCGCGCCAACGACGTGCCGGTATTGAATAACAGCATGGCATAACCGCGCACGACGCCGTTTTTTTCTTCCACCAGCGTGGCGGCATTTGCCTTGGTGAGCAGATAGCGGAAGCTGCGGCGGGAAAATCGGTCACTGTCGAAAGAGCAGTTTTCTATACGTTCCAGTGCATTCAGGTCTTTAAGCGCTGCCGGGCGTATCATCGATTAAGGAAGCATAAGATAAAATTGTTAAAGCCAAGATCATGTTAGCGCATTGCCGCGAGCGTTTTCATGTTTTAATTCCCACGAGCTTTTCGCCGAATGGCGGTGGCGCGCTTAACCGTTTTAGTCACTTTGGTTAATTGCATGGAGTTGGTTCCTATGACGCCACTTCGATTCGACCGTTACTACGATCACCAACGACTGACTCTTGGTTTACAACACTATGCCGAGGAGTATCCCGGGCTGCTGCACCTGCAGAGTATCGGCGCCAGCTATGAGGGCCGTGCGATTTGGTTAGTCACGGCGACCAATTTTGCGACCGGCCCCGCCGCTGAGAAGCCGGCGTTCTGGATCGACGGCAATATTCACGCGGTCGAGCTGGCTGGCTCTAGCGCTGCCCTGTATCTGATCCATCGACTGGTAAACGAGTATGGCAAAGATGCGGATATCACTCGCTGTCTCGACACCCGCGCATTCTATATTTGTCCCCGAGCCAATCCGGACGGCGCGGAATGGGCGCTAGCCGAGCGCCCGAAGCTCATCCGTTCAAGCGTGCGGCCTTATCCTTACGATGAAGAACCAGTAGACGGGCTTTCGCTCGAAGATGTCGATGGCGACGGCCGCATGTTAACCATGCGCGTTCCCGACCCGCATGGACATTGGAAGGTTTGTCCCGAAAAGCCGCGCTTACTCGTGCCCCGCGCACCGACAGAGGTTGGTGGCTGCTATTATCGTCTGCTGCCGGAAGGGCGTGTCCGTAATTACGATGGCATATCCATCAGTGTGCCGCCGGCTAAGCAAGCCCTGGATCTCAATCGTAATTTCCCCGTCGAGTGGGAGGGCGAGTATAAGCAGATGGGCGCCGGTTCCTACCCCACTTCGGAGCCTGAGGTGCGCGCACTCGTCGACTTCATCGCCCGCCATCCGAACATTTGCGGCGGCGTTTCTTTCCATACCTACAGCGGTGTCTTGCTCAGGCCCTATTCCTACCAGGCGGATTCGAAACTGCCGGCGGAAGATTTATGGACGTACCAGACGATCGGCGCCAAAGGCGCGCAATTGACCGGCTATCCGGCCGTCTCTGCCTTTCACGATTTCCAGTATCATCCAAAAACCGTCACCACCGGTGTGTTCGACGACTGGCTGTACGAAGAGCGCGGTGCGTTTGCCTGGACGGTGGAGTTGTGGAGTCCGCACCGGCAAGCGGGGATAAAGGAATATAAATTCATCGATTGGTACCGGCAGCATCCACTGGAAGACGATTACAAACTGTTGCAATGGAGCGATGAAGCGCTGGACGGCGAGGGCTATATCGACTGGTATCCGTTTGAGCACCCGGAACTGGGCCGTATTGAGCTGGGCGGTTGGAACCCGCTGTATACCTTATGGAACCCGCCGCCGGACAAGCTGGAAAATGAACTGCTGCCATTTCCGCGCTGGCTGGTCTGGCACAATCTGATTTCGCCCAAGCTTGACCTGTATAAGGCGGAGGCAACCATGCTGGGGGACGGCCTTTATCGTGTCCGCCTGGCGGTCGAGAACAGTGGCTGGCTACCGACGTATGTCACGAAAAAAGCGCAGGATAAGAAAATAACGCGTGGCGTGATCGGCGAAATCGACCTGCCGAAGTGTGCGCTACTGATCAGCGGCAAACAGAGGCAGGAGTGCGGCCAGCTTGAGGGGCGGGCATACAAGCCGTGTTCGACATTTTTGTGGCTCGGTCAGTCGGGCGATCCGACTAGCAATCGCTCATTCTTCGAATGGATCGTGCGAGCCGAAGAAAATAGCCGTATCAGGCTGAAAGCCAGCCACGAGCGGGCCGGTGTGGTGAGGGCAGAGGTAATCACGCGCCGAGCCTGAGCTGAACCATCCTACCCGCTAGACCGTTGACTCTAGTCATTCGGTAACTTCCCCGAGGCTTCACAGCTATACTAACCGACATCGCAATTTACTGGAGTTACTGTGGACCTCATTCTCTTGTTCAAGGCCGTGATCCTGGGCATCGTTGAAGGATTGACCGAATTTTTGCCAGTGTCGAGCACCGGCCATCTTATTCTGGTCGGCGATCTGCTTCACTTCAACGATGAGAAAGGCAAGTTGTTTGAAGTCGTCATCCAGGTCGGTGCGATTCTCGCCGTCTGCTGGGAATACCGGGTAAAAATCGCCGCGGTTATCGGTGGTCTGCCGGCGCAACCCGAGGCGAGGCGCTTCGCCACCAATCTCATCATTGCGTTTCTTCCGCTCGCGGTGCTCGGACTTTTGTTCGGCAACGTTATTAAGGCGACGCTGTTCAAGCCGGTACCGGTGGCACTGGCTTTCATTATCGGCGCTTTTGTCATCATTTGGGCGGAACGCCGCAAGCATCGCATCCGTATCCTCGAGGTCGACGATGTCTTGCCGCTCGATGCCTTGAAGCTCGGTTTTGCTCAGGCATTCGCTCTGATACCCGGCACCTCGCGCTCCGGCGCGACGATCATCGGCGGTCTCTTGTTTGGCCTGTCGCGCAAGGCAGCAACGGAGTTTTCGTTTTTCCTCGCCATTCCAACGCTGATCGTCGCGAGTGTATACGATCTCTATAAACACCGCGATTTACTCGACAACGCCGATCTGCCGATGTTCGGCGCGGGATTTATCGCAGCTTTTATCAGCGCCTTCATCGCCGTGCGCGCCTTGTTGCGCTATATCAGCCGCCACGATTTTATCGCGTTCGCCGGATACCGCATTGTGTTCGGCCTTGTCGTGCTGGTCACCGCTTACGCCGGCATGGTGCAGTGGACAAATGCCTGAGCTAGCGTGGAAATGCTACGCCTCGCACAGGCACGTTGGGACGGTATCACCCGCAAAGAGTCGAATCGTCTACACCAGCTCCAGCGCGATCGTCATGCGCTCATAAAATGAGCCGCGTAGACTAAGGTGGCCCATATTCGCTCATGTAACGAGGGAAAACAAACCGCCAAGTACGGCCAATGAGAATCGACCCCGAAGGGAGAAAGTAATGCTGCTCCGCGCCGAAATGCCCAAGCCCGCCACTTACCGGGATCTCATCGATGCCCCGGCGGGCTTCAACGCCGAACTGATCGCCGGAACGCTCTACCTCCACCCGCGACCACGCGGGCATCATATCGGCGCCGCCTCCGCTCTGGGCGCTTACCTGGTGCCGCCGTTTCAGTTTGGCGAAGGCGGACCTGGCGGTTGGTGGATTCTGGATGAGCCAGAGGTACACTTCGAATTGAACAAGGAAGTCGCCGTCCCGGATCTCGCGGGCTGGCGCTGCGAGCGGTTGCCGGAATTGCCCGCCGACCACCGCTTCCGGATCATCCCGGATTGGGTCTGCGAAATCGTCTCCACTTCCACGGATCGCCACGATCGAACGACCAAGCGACCGCTCTACGCGCGCTACGGCGTTGGCTATCTTTGGTTGGTCGATCCAGACGCCCGTACCTTGGAGACATATGTGCGTGACTGGGATGCATTTGAGTTGGTTAGCACCTTCCAGGGCGACGAGGTGGTAGCGGCCGAGCCCTTCGCCGCCTGTCCGTTCTGCCTCGCTCGCCTGTGGAGTTGAGCAGGGGTGTCCTGCATTGATCATGAGCATTCCCGTTGGCTTGTGAATATCACGGCCCAATAAACGGCATCGTGACGGGTGAGGCATTCTACCGAAAGTAGTTCCCGACGATCGCGTTCGAGAAGTATGGCATAAGGGGGCCATAGCTTATCACCAACAGACTAGAGAAATTGGCGACCTCGATGGCGGTTTATGCAGGCAATTTCACCGCCCACACTGAAAAGGAATTATCATTTTTTCCCAAAGCGTGTGGCTCTCTTCGATTATTAAGGCAGGCCAGGCAGGCCGTCTGGTCAGATACGCCTTTCCTGTTCCCGCTTTGTTCGGGTGTCGCGGCCTGTCAGCCAGGGGTCAACGTCCAGCTCGCCTGCGCCTTGAAGCGCCAATGACAGTAGACCGCCTGCGATCGCGAAGTTTTTCATGAACATAATGGCCTGCATCTTGGCTCCAGAGTGAGCGTGCAACAGGAGCGCCGCCACGATGCTAAAGCCGGCCAGGGCCGAGGCAGCTCAAGGGGTTTTCCAGCCCACCAGCAACGCCAGTCCGCCGCTGGCTTCTAGCAGAATCACAAAAGGGAGCAGGAAGCCTGGAACCCCCGCGCTTTCCATATGGGCCTGCGTACTGACGTAATCCAATAGCTTGGTAAAGCCTGAAAGAACAAAGAGGTGGGCCAGTAAAACGCGGGCCACCAGTTGCTGTATCGGAGTCATGGGCAGGTCTCCGAGCGGCCAAGCTGATAGGTTGATCCGAGCTCAAACCATTATTTTATAAGGTGCGCCGGCCTGTTCACGCACCAGTCGAGGCACCAGATAACCGGGTAGTCTTTCGCGCAAGGCCCGGTGCAGCAAAGCAGCCTCTTGCAGGGGCACATCAAAATGCGCGGTGCCGCTCGCCTTGTCCAATAAATGCAGATAATACGGCAAGACGCCTGCTTGAAGTAGCGCTTCGCTGAGCTCCATCAATGTTTGTGTCCGGTCATTGACGCCCTTCAGCAGCACCGATTGATTGAGCAAAGTGGCACCTGCCCGGCGCAGTTCGGCAAGCCCAGCGCGGACTTTGTCATCGAATTCATTGGCGTGATTGGCATGAATCACCATGACGATCTGCAGTTGCGTGCGCGTTAGGCACTGGGTGAATTTGGCCGTTATCCGCGACGGCAGCACGATGGGGAGACGAGTATGGATGCGCACACGTGCGACATGGGGAATGGCGGCGATTTTTTGCAGTAACACGTTCAGCCGCTCATCGCGCAGCACCAGTGGGTCGCCGCCGCTGAGAATGACCTCCCGGATGGTCGAATCGTTGGCGATATAGGCAAGCCCCTCGTTTTCGCGTTGCTTCGTAAGCTGGCTTTGATGATAAGGAAATTCACGGCGGAAACAGAATCGGCAATTGATGGCGCAACTGCCCGTGGTGATCAGCAGGGCGCGCCCGCGGTATTTATAGAGCACGCCGGGTGCTGCGATCGCTTCGCGGTCTCCGACCGGATCGGCCAGGTAATCGGGATGATACGTCATCTCCTCGGTTAGAGGCAGCACTTGCCGCAGCAGAGGATCCTCGATATTGCCTTGTTCCATTCGACTCGCGTAACTGCGGGTAACGCGGAACGGGAAACGCTCGCTCGCCTCGTACCTGGCAAGGCCATCGCTCGGCAGGGCGAGATAATCCAGCAAATCTTCCGGCTGAGTAAAGGAATCGAGCAGCTCATTTTGCCAGGGTAATGTCTGCATAAAGGGGGATAGGTTTAAGTTTCCATGACGGGGAGTGCTTTCAATTATAATGCAGCTTATTTTTCCGTTGAATTATTAACCCGGCCCTTAATAGGCCGGGTTAATCCGGGTCAGGGATGCCCGGCGCGGCGCCAAGCCGCGTGAGCCAAGGCCGGGCGTGTACCGGCCTTGGCGATGGCCCGAAATACCAGGAGGCGATTTTCGGGCCGGAATAATAAGTTGTTGAACCGAACAAGAGGACCCAATGGCAGCTTTCAGCACCAATGAATTCAAGGGCGGCTTAAAAGTCATGCTCGATGGCGATCCATGCGCCATCATCGAGAACGAATTTGTCAAGCCGGGTAAGGGACAGGCTTTCAACCGCGTAAAGATCCGCAATCTCAGGACGGGTCGGGTGATCGAGCGCACCTTCAAATCGGGCGACACGCTGGAAGGTGCGGATGTCGTTGACGTCGAGATGCAATATCTCTACAACGACGGCGAGCACTGGCATTTCATGGTGCCGGATACTTTTGAACAGTACTCCGCCGATGCGACCGCCGTGAACGATGCGGCGAAATGGCTGAAGGAGCAGGACATCTGCACGGTGACCCTGTGGAATGATGTGCCGCTTGCGGTTACGCCGCCCAACTTCGTGGTGCTGAAAATTGTCGAAACCGATCCTGGCGTGCGTGGCGACACTTCAGGCGGCGGTGGCAAACCGGCCACGCTTGAAACCGGCGCGGTGGTTCGCGTGCCGCTATTCGTTCAGAAGGATGAGTTGGTTAAAGTTGATACCCGCACCGGCGAATATCTCTCGCGTGTCAAGGAATGAAGCCGACTGGATACCGGTCTGTACGCTCGAGGCACTACGCCAAAGAGCCGCGATGCTTGCAGCGATACGCCGCTTTTTCGCCGAACGCGGCGTGCTGGAGGTGGAAACACCGTTGCTCTGCCGAGCGTCCGGGACGGATCCGAATCTGGGCGTCTTCTCAACCCGGTTTCACTCTCCAGGCCGAGCCGAAGGGCTCGATCTCTATCTCCAGACTTCGCCCGAGTTCGCCATGAAGCGTTTGCTGGCGGCGGGCAGCGGGCCGATCTATCAAATCTGTAAGGCATTCCGCAATGAAGAATGTGGCCGTTACCATAACCCGGAATTTAGCCTCCTGGAGTGGTACCGAGTCGGGTTCAGCCTGACACAACTCATGGATGAAGTCAGGTGCTTGTTGAGCGATCTATGCCGAAACCTGGCCGCCATCGAACAGTTCGAGCACATCAGTTACCGCCAGGCGTTCGAGCGCCATACCGGTGTGGACCCACTGACGGCTTCGATGGCTGATTTTATCGATTGCGCCCGGCGCTACGGCTTTCCCGAAGCGGTAGCCGTTTGCGGTAACGAAGTCCCTGTCTGGTTGGATTTTTTGTTCAGCCATCTGGTTCAACAACATCTGGGACGCGCCGGCACGACTTGTGTCTTTCATTACCCGGCTTGCCAACCATCATTAGCCAAAATCAACGCGCAAGATCCGCGAACGGTCGAACGCGCTGAAGTGTTTCTGGAAGGCATCGAACTCGCTAACGGCTTTTGCGAGCTGACCGATGCGGCCGAGCAAGCGCAACGGTTTGATCGGGACATCGCCTCGCGCCAACGAAGAGGTCTGCCTGCGATCGAAAAAGACCGGCGTTTCCTGGCAGCGCTCGAAGCGGGATTGCCCGATTGTTCGGGTGTGGCGGTTGGTTTGGACCGAGTGCTTATGTTGTCGATGGGAGCGAGCGCCATCGATGGCGTATTAGCGTTTCCGCTGGGCCGGGCGTGATGGGGGCCCGGGCCAGACGGTTATTTTCCTATCAGGCTCTTGGGAACACGGTCACGGTGTAGTTGCCTGTCCCCGAGCGCTCACGATGTGCCCCTATTGTTAACCCGCGGCGTTTTTTCTAGGTAATGGCGATGGTTGTGGGTATACTTTACATATAGTGAGCGGTCGTGAGCCACCTTAATGTCTCTAATCTTGAGATCCGGGGGATCGCTCTTTGAAGTCCATCGTGCCCGCTGTTATCAATCAAATAAACCTGCCCGCTGACCGCTGCGTCACTTTGGCCGATATTTTGCCGCCAGAAAAGTCGCGACCCCATGATCCGGAATTTATCGTGTTCCACCTGCTGAGTGCGCCGCTTTACCGGCGCCGAGGCGGGGCGGCGGATGATCTTTTGATCCGCCTCCCCTGATCATTTTTTTATCTCGTCTATGTCGCGATTAGCCAGCAGTTTGCAGCCCGGTTCACTCTTCAAGCTGGTCATCTTCGGGTTTATTCTGGCGATCGTGCCGCTATTTGCAACCGCCTTGTTTGCTTTTTTTGCGGTCGACGATCTCGCCGAGATGAGCAAGAAAACCGTGAACGAGCTAGTGCTGGAAACGCAAAAAAGTCGCATGCTGATCGAAAAGCTTGCGGTCATGGAGCGCAAGGCGAGGCACTATTTGGTGTTGGATGATGCGAGTTTTCAGCTGGACTTCGAAAAAGGCCATGCCGAGCTCAGGGTGTTGCTCGATGAACTGGCGGCGCTCACCGAGCGGCCGCGGTTAGACAAGACGCTGGATGAGTTGGCGGACCAGGAGCAGGAGATTTATCTAAAAGTGATGGATCCCCTCATCGACAAAGCGGAGAAGGAAAAGGCTGCAGAGGCGTTTGGGCCCGTGAGCGAAAAAGCTTATGAGCTATGGCGCCGTTATTCCGGACTGGTTAACGATGAGGTGATCAACCTGGAAAAGCGTTCACAAGACGTGCAGCAGGGAATCTTGTTGCAGTCGTCCGTCCTGTTGCCGATCTCCATCGTGCTGATCTCGCTATTCATTTATCTGATCGTGCGCCCGGTGCGGCAGATCGAATCGGCGATCAAGGGGCTTGGCAGCGGAGATTATGATCGGCCGATCCAGGTCTCGGGAGTCAAGGACTTGGCAAAGCTCGGGGAACGCCTAGACTGGCTGCGTATACGGCTCAGATCGCTGGAGGAGGAAAAGCAGCGCTTTTTGCGCAATGTATCGCACGAGTTGAAAACTCCCCTGGCGACCATTTGTGAAGGCGCAGAACTGTTGGCCGATCAGTTAGTCGGCGAATTGAATACGGAACAGAAAGATATCGCTGATATTTTGATCAATAGCAGTCACAAGCTCGATAAGCTGATCGAGCAATTCGTCAATTATAACCAGATAACCGACCCCTCCAGTGACGCGGCTCAGGAATTGGTCGATATGCGCGATGTGGTACAGTCAGTGATTGAGGACTATCAGATCCGATTACGCAGCAAAGGCATTTCCGTCAATGAGCTGCTGTGGCCCGTCGAAGTCGTCGGCAAACCGGATCAACTGCGCACGATCGTTGATAATCTATTGTCGAATGCCGTTAAATATTCGCCTGCAGGGGGAGAGATAAGGGTTACCTTGCGTCAAGTCGGCAAGCATATGCAGATGGAAGTGGAAGACGAGGGGCCTGGCATCGATCCCGAGGAGCGCTTTCAGGTTTTTCAGCCGTTTTACAAAGTGCGCGCCTCGCAGGAAGCGGGTGTACCGGGTACTGGTCTCGGACTGGCTATCGTCTGCGAATGTGTCGTCGCTCATCATGGCCATGTCGAAGCCATGGAGCCCCGTCCCAATAGGCAGGGCGCTCGCATTAAGGTGTTAATACCGCTCGGCTCGGGCGCCTTATGAAACCACGAAGTCGCTTCTGGATTGTCGTCGTGACGCTCGTCGTGCTGGCAGGCTGCGAGCGAGCGTTCCAGCAACCGGCAGTTGATCTGTCGCCTCCGGCGCGGGCACAACGTTACACGAGCCTTGAACTGAATGACGTAATAAAGTTTGCCGGGGATTTTGCGGTACACTCGGAGACGGATCGCCTTGCCGAATGCCGTAAAATCCTGCAACTTTATCAAGCAAAACAGGAACTGGGTGCGCGTATTTATCTCGTACTTGCTCAGGTTATCACGCCGGCCTGCGGAGATAGCCGGGAAACTTTAGCTCTACTCGAAGCGTCTCGGGCCCAGATAAAAGATAAAGCCCTGGCGCAATACTTGGCCTATCAAGAAGTCGTTTTGCAGCGCCTGTACGCGGAGAAGAATCAAGCCGCTGGCCTCAAGCGTAAGCTTCTCCAGACCAATTATAAACAGCAGAAGCTCAATCGTTTGTTGAAGTCCCATCAGGCGGAATTGAGAGCCTTGCAGGACGTGCAGGTCGAAATGGCGGACAAACAGGCGGAAATAGAGAACAAGCAAGCCCAAGTGAAGGCGCTGCAGGAAAAATTGGATGCCTTGAAAATGATTGAACAAAATCTGGCTGAGCCCAAGGGGAATTGATGTTATGAGCGAACTTGGCAGACGTGTACTTTTGGTCGATGACGATGCGGATCTCTTGCGCCTGCTGACGTTGCGCTTGATTGCTGCCGGTTTCGAGCTGGAAACGGCTACGAACGGCATGTCGGCGCTAGCCCGCGTGCTTTTTTTCCGCCCCAGCGTAGTGGTGACTGATCTGCGCATGCACGGAATGGACGGCCTGTCGTTTTACGACGTGGTGCATCGGAATTATCCCACTTTGCCGGTCATTATCATGACGGCTCATGGAACGATCAATGATGCTGTCGAGGCGACCAAACGAGGGGTATTTGCGTTCTTGACCAAGCCGATCGATAAAAAGGAACTGCTCAATCAGATCAATGCAGCGCTCAGCCTGTTCACCGATAATAGCGTCGGTCTGATCGATCGAGAGGAGTGGCGCAAGAAGATAGTGACCCAGAGCTCCATCATGGAGGACTTGTTGAATCAGGCGCTGATGATCGCTCAAGGCAAAGCCAGCGTGCTGATACAGGGAGAAAGCGGGACCGGTAAAGAATTATTGGCGAAAGCGATTCATGACGCCAGCCCGCGTAAGGACCAGCCCTTTATCGCCGTCAACTGCAGTGCGATACCAGAGAATCTTTTTGAATCCGAGTTTTTCGGCCACCGCAAAGGCGCCTTCACCGGCGCGACCCGCGATCACCAGGGTTTGTTTCGCGCGGCTAACGGCGGCACGCTTTTCCTCGATGAGATTGGCGATATGCCTAAGGCCTTTCAAGCCAAGGTCTTGCGTGTGTTGCAAGAGTTGAAGGTGCGCGCAGTCGGTGCAACTGAAGACGAGCCGATCGATGTCAGAGTCATTTCGGCCAGCAATATCGATCTTGAAGCGGCCATGGCGGAAGGGCTGTTTCGGGAAGACCTTTATTATCGCTTGAATGTCGTCACACTGAGGATTCCGCCGTTGTCCAAGAGGCGTGAAGACATTCCCTTGCTGGCGTCTCATTTTCTGAATGATCTGACGCCCTATTATGGCGATCGGGTGAAGGGCTTTTCCTCGGACGCCATCGAGTGTCTGGTTAATTCTGAATGGCCCGGCAACGTTAGGCAATTGCACAATGTTGTCGAGCAGTGCATCGCCTTGTCCACCACTCCACTTATTACAGTCACGCTGGTGCAGCGTTCGTTGAGCGAAGAACCGGCGAGTTGTTTCCTGTCGCTACAGGAAGCACGCAGTCAGTTCGAGCGGAACTATCTGGTACGGTTGTTGCAAATGACCGGCGGCAATGTGACGCAGGCAGCCAAACTGGCCAAGCGCAACCGCACCGAGTTTTACCGTCTGTTAAACCGGCACGGAATGAGCTCGACCTTGTTCAAGGCTTAGGAAAGGCCTGTCGCCGATTTGAGCCATCTAGCCTTCTCAGACTTTTCAACCACTTACGCCATTTCGCTGCATATGCTGTCGTCAGAGGGCGACAGTATGGGCAGTCCTTTGCTGCACTCTCGCCCACTTCTCCGATTAAGGGCTTGTTAGGTAACACATAATTTTAACTGGCATGGATGTTGTTACATCATCGACGATGATTAGGCGCAATACCTATCATCCAACTGGCGATCAGGTAGACTCGACCGACCCTGTAGACGCCGTTTCAAATCCTTAATCGATGTAACCGAATACTTCGGATCATCGATCACGAAGTGCTGTTGTTGACCTAGCAGATAAGGACAAGTGCTTATCGGTTTTGGATCGCTAAGCTCGATCGAAACCTCAACCGTTTTCAGATGGACTCTAAAGTTTGGTTGCGCCATCCAAAAGCTTTTTTGTCCATTAAGCTGAAGGAGTAAAACCTACAATGTTTGATCATCGTTATCTGACTGTTCTGGCCGACACCGAAGAAAGCAAGCAGATTCACTATCAATTAAGGTACCAAGTCTACTGTCTAGAGAAAGGGTTTGAAGATACTGCAAAGTTTGAAGACGGAATGGAAATCGACCCGTACGATGAAAACGCTGTTCACTTCCTGGTGAAAGACTGTATAACGGATACCTGGCTGGCAACTGCCCGTTTGGTGATTGCCGATGCCGATGCACTTCCCATGCGCACGGTCACTGATTTTGATCTGGATACCATCGAGCAAAACGAGCAGGTCGCCGAGTTTACTAGGCTTTCGGTCTTGCCGACTTTTCGCCACAAGACCGTAGAGGCTACCAACCCCCCGGTGAGCGGAGAGCCGGAGATCTTGCTCGGCCTTTTCCGGGCTGTCAGGAGTTACTGCAGCGAGGTAGGCATTCGATCGGTGCTGTTCCTGTGCCGGCGCTCCATCTGGCGAGTCTTGGGCCGATTGGGCGTAGAAATGCATCAAATCGGACCAGGTTGCGAACACCGAGGGATGCGCTTTCCTTATTTAATCGGCGTAGAATCGTTCTACAATCAAATCACTGCCTATTCCACTAAGACGCAACGCATGTTCAGTAAGCGGCAAGGCTATCTAAGACACTCGGAACTTACCTTCAACGGTGAGGGGAGTCTACGGCGTGATGGCGGATGCGTGCAGGTATTAGCGGCTTAGAAGGAATAGGCGGAGTTAGAATTGAAGAGAATAACGCCATTTGATGAATGGACTCGATTATAAAAAACTCAACGATCCTGCTTTTGGCGTTTATTGTCTGGTGAGAGGTTTGAGGCTGGTCACCCAGCCGGGACTCCGCCAATTCGTCTGGATACCTTTGCTCATTAACTTCACCCTGTATGGCCTCGCCTTTTGGCTAGCGGGACATTATTTCTCCGACTCGATGAACGGGCTATTGAGCCTGTTGCCATCTTGGCTGGATTTCATCCGCTGGCTGCTATGGCCTTTTTTCGCTTTCGGCTTCCTGCTGTTTACCTTCTTTAGCTTCACCCTGGTGGCCAACTTGGTCGGTTCTCCCTTTTACGGCAAGCTTTCGGAAAAAACGGGCGAATTGATCACAGGCGGACATTTTACCCTGACGCTCGCGGAGGCCTCCGCTAGCTCGCCGCTCGCAGGCTTGCTGTCAGAAGCCAAGCGCGTTCTTTATTTTTTGCTGCGCGCCGCCCCCTTGCTGGTTTTGTTCCTCATTCCCGGTTTGAACGTCATCGCGCCGTTCGTTTGGCTGGCGTTCAACGCCTGGTTTCTGGCGCTGGAATATACTTCGTATCCGCTGGAGGCCCAAGGTATCCTGTTCGGCGAGCAGCGCGCGATGCTGAAGAACATGCGCCTCGGCGCTCTCGCTTTTGGCGGCCTGACGATGTTGGGTCTGGCCGTGCCTCTACTCAATATCCTGATCCCCCCAGCCGCCGTAGTCGGCGCGACGATTTATCTTATCGAAGGCCGCAGCCGGGTGGCAGCTTAGCCAGGGCGTAAGCTCCCGAAGCCGCCAAGCTGCACAGCCGCGCGGTTTTGATATGGTAGCACAGGTCATGTTCGGGCGGAACGAAAGCGGCCACGCGCAGAAAATTGGGCGTATAACCGTATTGTTGCAGCAGCCCGCTTTCCTCGTCCTTCTTGCCTTCCTCCCAGAGGATGGGAAATTCCTGACCCAAAAAGCGCTTGAACGTCTCCCGTTTCAGTCGCTCCGCCATACGGTGCAACACTCGACTGCGTTGTTTTTTGGTCTGCGCCGGGACTTGATCCGGCATACCCGCCGCCTTGGTCCCTTCGCGCCTCGAGTAAGAAAAAATATGCATATGGCCAAACTGCATTTTCTCGATGAAAGCCAGGCTTTCCACCCACTCGTCCTCGGTTTCCCCAGGAAAGCCGACGATGACGTCCGTGGTGATATTGATCTCCGGCACCTTCGCGCGCGCCCGCGCCACGAGATCTGCAAACTCGGCGGTTTTGCAGCGCCTGGCCATGCGGCGCAGCACGCTATCCGAGCCGCTTTGCAGCGGCAAGTGCAGATGCGGCATGAAGCGCGGATTTTGAAACAGGCCGAAAAACGCCTCGGGCAATTCCCAAGGCTCCAGTGAACCCAGGCGCAGCCGTGGAATAGCCGTGTGTTCCAGAACCGATTGGATCAGCCGATCCAGACTGAGATTCGAATCGCCGCCATAGCCGCCCAGATGAACACCGGTCAATACCACCTCCTGAACGCCTTGCTGATGCAGTCGATTGATCTGCGAGACGATGTCATCGACCGGGAGGCTGCTTTCCTCGCCTCGGGCAACAGTAACGATACAGTAAGCACAGCGATAACGGCAGCCGTCCTGAACCTTGACGAAGGCGCGCTGGCGGCCACGGCTGAACAGGGGCGTTTCCCCCGGCGAGCTGCTCATGGTGGGTATGGATTCCAGGGCCAATTCCCGTTGCGTGATGTCGACCAGCCTGCTCTTATCCACATTTCTCACCACCAGGTCTACGCCCAGCGAGGCGGCGACTTCCCGTGTATCGAGAGTCGCGTAGCAGCCGCTGACCACGAGCTTGGCGTGCGGATTATCGCGATGGACGCGACGAATTAGCTGACGCGACTTGCGCTCCGCATCCTCCGTAACGGCACAGGAGTTGAAGACGATCAAGTCGGCCTCCTGCCAGTCGGGAACGATTTGATGCCCGCTCGCCTGAAACGCCTGCGCCCAGCTTTCCAGTTCCGCTTCGTTAAGACGACAGCCCAGTGTTTTTAGGCTAACGCGCATGCTTCGATTACCCGAAAAACCGATAAGTGATGCCGATTGCGGCCATGGCACCGGCGGCATCGGCCAACAGCGCGCAGGAAACCGCATGGCGTATATTTTTGATACCGACGGCGCCAAAGTAAACCGCAAGGACATAAAAAGTCGTCTCCGTGCTACCCTGGATGACGCACGACAGCCGGCCGGCGAACGAGTCCGCGCCGAAAGTCCTCATCGTGTCCAGCATCATGGCGCGCGCACCGCTGCCGCTGAAAGGCTTGATCAATGCGGTCGGCAGGGCATCGACGAAACGCGTGTCAAAGTTCAGAATGCTGGCCGTTTGGCGTATGGCCTCAATCAATGCCTCCAGCACGCCGCTGGCGCGAAACACACCGATCGCGACCAGCATGGCCACCAGATAGGGAATGATGGCGACCGCAGTTTGAAAACCCTCCCGGGCGCCTTCGATAAAGGTTGCAAAAGCATTGCGATGCTTGAACGCCGCGCCGAGCAGAAAGGCCATGATCAACGCCACGAGAACGCCATTGCTCAGCAGCGCCGATTTTTCCCGCATCACCGCTTGATCCATGTTAAGAAAATAAAACAGCAATCCCGCCACCGTTAGCGTAACGCCCCCTAGATAAGCCAGCACTCGCCGATCGAGGAGATTGATTTTCTGCATCAGGGCGACGCTGAGGAAGCCGGTCAGAGTAGAGCCGAAGGTCGCGATCAGGACGGGAATGAACACGTCAGTAGGATTGGCGGCGCCCATTTGAGCGCGATAGGTGAAAATGGTGACGGGAAGCAGCGTCACCGAAGAGGCGTTGACGACAAAAAACAGAATCTGCGCGTCGCTGGCGGTTTCCTTTTCCGGGTTAAGCCTCTGCAGTTCGTGCATCGCCTTGAGACCGAAAGGCGTCGCTGCATTATCCAGGCCCAGCATATTGGCCGCCAGATTCATCACGATCGCGCCCAGCGCCGGATGGTCTTTCGGCACGTCCGGCAGCAAGCGGCGAAACAAAGGATCCAATCCACGGGTCAGCCACTGGATGGCTCCGCCGCTCTCGCCCACCCGCAGCATGCCGAGCCAGAAAGCGAGCGTACCGGTAAGGCCGAGAGCGATGTCGAAAGCCGTTTTAGAGCTTAGGAAAACCGCCTGAATTAGACGGTTGAAGACATCCGCATCGCCCAGCCAGGCAAACCGGATAAAGCCGCTCACGAAGGAGATGAGGAAAAGGGCGATCCAGAGAATGTTGAGCACGGATTTTTCGCCAACGCCTCACGATTTACTCCGTCGCCTTCCGGCGGCGCTGCGATAGAATCCGAATTTGACGATCTCCGCCGACACGATGTAAAGCGCTATGATGCCGGCCAGCCAGAGCAGCAGATCGGTCGGCAACCGGGTGAATCCCAAGACGGCCGTAAACGGCGCATAGGCGAGCCCGATAACGAGCGCAATCGCCGCCAAAGTCGCCGCAAACAAAGGCCAGGCTGGCCGGCTTTTGACAAGCGGCAGGCGCGTGCGAATGACCAGTACGATCAGGGTGGCGGAAATCACCGACTCGAGAAACCAGCCGGTACGGAATGCGTCCACCGCAGCGCCCCGCCATAACAGGACGCCAAATGTCAGATAATCAAACAGCGAACTCAGCAGGCCGAAAGTAATCATGAATCGGCGGATGAATCCAATATCCCAGCGCTCGGGTTGCTCCACCATCGCGCTATCTACTCGGTCCGAGGCGATAGCCATTTCGGGTATGTCGGTCAGGAGATTGGTCAGCAATACTTGCTTAGGCAACAGCGGCAAGAAAGGCAGGAACAGCGAGGCACCCGCCATGCTGAACATGTTGCCGAAATTGGCGCTGGTGGCCATGAATACGTATTTCAGCGTGTTGGCGAAAGTTCTGCGGCCTTCCCGCACGCCCTCGATAAGGACGTTCAAGTCCTGTTTCAGCAATACGAAATGTGCCGCCTCTTTGGCGACGTCCACGGCGCTCCCGACCGAAATCCCCACGTCGGCGGCGTGCAGGGCCGATGCGTCGTTGATGCCGTCGCCGAGATAGCCAACCACGTGGTTTGCCTTGCGGAAAGCCAGAATGATCCGCTCTTTCTGGTTTGGCTCGACTTCCGCGAAGATGTCCACGCTTTCGATTTTTACCCGCAAGGCTTCATCGCTGATCTGATATAGCTCAGGACCAGTCAAAACCATCGCGGATTTGAGCCCGATGCGCTCACCC
>CADDZF010000007.1 GCA_902812445.1 Methylococcaceae bacterium
AGGCAGGGAACTCATCGTCTTGCAGTTGCACCGGCGGGACGGCAGCGGCGAGCCGGTCAACAGCGGCTTGTGGATCGAAAAGGACGGCAGCGCGCGCTCCCTTGGCCGCGATGAGCTGATCATCGCGGAAACCGGCGACTGGATTAGTCCGGTGGACGGCGCTCACTACCCGACCCGCTGCCGAATCCGTCTGCCGGGCGAACGCATGGAGCTGAATATCGCTCCGCTGCTGGCTAATCAGGAGATCAATCAATCGCTGCGCGCCTGGTCGGGCGCCGTGGCGGTCGACGGCAGTCGGGACGGCATGGCCATGCACGGGAGCGGCTACGTCGAACTCAGTGGCTATGGACGGTCTAAGCGGAATTGATACTCTTCGGGAGCACCGGTCATGTTTTTAGGAAAGCCTACAGCGAGGGCGGAAGTCCTGATCATGCTAGCTTTGCTGTTGATGGCCTGCGAGAGGAGCGAAACGCCGGCACCTTCAAGCTATTCGCCGCCGGGTCCCGTGCCAAAGGAAGCGCAGCGCCCGGGCGATCCGCAAAAAGGCTACGACGCCCTGGTCAACAAGGCGTATCTTACCTGCGGCGTGCCATATGCGGCCTATAAAAAGAACGCGCCGCCGCCTGCAGTGTCCGAACGCTTGCCGGGACGCCGCGGCAGGAACGCCGAGCTGCCGTACAACCGCACCTTCTACGTCGCGCCGGATGGCGTCGAGTTGGTGGTGGACAACTGTCTCAGCTGCCATGCCGGCACCATCAACGGCCAGCGGGTCGTGGGGCTGGGCAATGAATCGCTGGATTTTACCGGCGATCTTTCGTTTCCCGTCGAGAGCGTAGGGGCGCTGGTGGAAAACGAGCAGGAGGCGGCGGCGTGGAAACGTTGGGCCGATATCATGCGCACCATCGCGCCCTATATGCAAACCGATACCGTGGGCGTGAATCCGGCGATCAATCTCACTTTCGCCCTCATTGCGCACCGCGATCCCGAAACGCTTGCCTGGTCGGAGCAGCCCTTGCTCGAGCCGCCGCCGGTGAAGCCGGCACCCGTGAGCGTGCCGCCGTGGTGGCGTCTGGCGAAGAAAAACGCGCTGTACTATAGCACGGAAGGGCGCGGCGATCAGGCGCGCACCATGATGCTGGGGGCGATTCTCTGTGCCGACGATCTCGCCACGCTGAAGGCGATCGACGCCTACGCGCCGGACATCCGCGCCTATTTCGCCTCCATCAAGCCGCCGGCTTATCCGTTTCCCGTCGACAAGGCTCTCGCCGAGCGGGGCCAGGCAGTGTTCGAGACCACCTGCTCCGTTTGCCACGGCACGTATGGCGATGCGTGGACCTATCCGAATCAGGTCGTCGGCCTCGCGGAGATCGGCACTGATCCCGTGTTGGCGACGGTTTCCACCAACGGCCAGACCGACCGCTTCCAGCGCTGGTTCAACCAATCCTTCTTCGGTGAGCTGGCTCGCGCCGCGCCCGCGCCGGGCTACATCGCGCCGCCCCTGGACGGCGTCTGGGCCACGGCGCCTTTCCTGCACAACGGCTCGGTGCCCACGGTAGCGACTCTGCTCGACAGCAGCCAGCGGCCCCGCTACTGGACGCGCTCGTTCGATTCGAGCGATTACGACCCGGCCGCTCTGGGCTGGAACTACACCGCGCTGCCTCACGGCAAGGACGGCGAGACCGATGCGGGCAAGCGCAAGCTCATCTATGACACCTCTTTGCCCGGCTACTCCAACCAGGGGCATATCTTCGGCGATGGGTTGACGCATGACGAGCGCAAGGCGGTGCTGGAGTATCTAAAGACGCTCTGATGAGACGGGCGTATAACTAAGGCCAGCACAAGCTGAAGGTAAGGGAGAGTTTCGTTGTTGCGTTCATAAAATACCTTATTATTATTCCGGCCCGAAAATACCTTCCTGGTATTTCGGGCCATTGCCAAGGCCGATACACGCCCGGCCTTGGCTCACGCGGCTTGGCGCCGCGCTTTCGGCTCCCTGACCCTTTATTAACCCGGCCTATTTCAGGGCCGGATTAATAAGCGTTATGGTTGAAGATAAGTTTCGACTTTGGATCGCTATGAGTCAGTTGTTGTCTGCGCGGCTGACACCTCCTATTTTCCGTCATCATGATGGACAAAATCGCGGTGGTCACCGGCTCTCCGGTTTCCTCGTCTCACCGAATATTCTTTAATCAGCGCATAAAGCGCCGGAATCACGATCAGCGTCAGCAGCGTCGAGGACACCATGCCGCCCACCATCGGCGCGGCGATGCGGCGCATTACTTCCGAACCGGCGCCCGCGCCCCACATGATCGGCAACAGGCCCGCCATGATCGCTACGACGGTCATCATCTTGGGTCGGACCCGCTCCACCGCACCTTCCCTGATGGCGGCGTAAACGTCGGAAACGTTCAGCCGTTCGCCGGCGGCTTGTCGTTGCACTTTCCGCTTGTCGAGCGCCTGATCCAGGTAGATCAGCATGACCACACCGGTCTCCGCCGCAACGCCCGCCAAAGCGATAAAGCCGATGGCGACCGCGACGCTGAAGTTGTAGCCCAGCCAGTACATCAGCCAGACGCCGCCCACCAGGGAGAACGGCAGCGACAGCATGACGATGAGCGTCTCGCCGATGCGCCCGAAATTGAGATAGAGCAGCACTAAAATGATCAGCAGAGTCAGCGGCACCACGATCTGGAGCGTCGCCTGGGCTCTCTCCATGTACTCGAACTGGCCGCTCCAGGTAATGTAATAGCCTGGCGGAAATTTCACCCGCTCGCGCACCGCCGTCCGGGCGTCGGCCACGTAGCCGCCGATGTCGCGCCCGCGGATATCGATGAAGACATAGGCGGACAGCAGGGCATTCTCGGTGCGGATGGCGGGCGGGCCTTGGCTCAATTCTATCCGCGCAAGTTGCCCCAAGGGAATCATGGCGCCGGAAGGCAGCGGAACTAGCACCTGGCTGGCGATCGCTTGCGGCGATTCGCGCAGTGCGCGGGGATAGCGCACGCTCACGCCGTAGCGCTCGCGCCCTTCAACGGTCGTCGTGACGGTCTCTGCGCCGAGCGCGGAGGCGATCACGTCCTGCAGATCGCCCACGCTCAGGCCATAGCGGGCCAGCGCGGTGCGGTCGGGTTCGATGGTCAGGTAATAGCCGCCGGTGGTGCGCTCGGCATACGCGCTAGTGGTGCCCGGTACGGTTTCGACGACCGCTGCGATCTCTGTCGCTAGCCGCTCGATTTCATCCAGATCCTTGCCGAACACCTTGATGCCGATCGGCGTTCGGATCCCGGTGGACAGCATATCGATGCGGTTCTTGATCGGCATGGTCCAGGCGATGCTGACCCCCGGCATCTGCGTCGCCCGGTCCATTTCGGCGATGAGCTTTTCGGTGGTCATGCCCGGACGCCACTGCGCTTCCGGCTTCAGGTTGACGAGGGTTTCGAACATCTCCAGCGGCGCCGGGTCGGTGGCCGTGGCGGCGCGGCCCGCCTTGCCGAATACCGAGGCGACTTCCGGAAAACCCTTGAGGATGCGGTTGTGCGTCTGCATCAGCTCCGCCGCCTTGGTCACCGACATTCCCGGCAGGCTGATGGGCATAAACAGCAGCGTGCCTTCATTCAGCGTCGGCATGAATTCGCTGCCCAGCTTCGACATGGGATAGAGCGAAAGAGACAGGATCGCCGCGGCGACGAGGAGAGTCGTTATTTTCCAGCGCAAGACCAGCCCGATGAGCGGCTGGTAAATGAAGACCAGCAGGCGGTTGACCGGGTTTTTGTACTCCGGCACGATGCGCCCGCGGATGAACAGCCGCATGAGCACCGGCACCAGCGTCAGCGACAGCAGCGCCGATCCGGCCATGGCGAAGGTCTTGGTGTAGGCGAGCGGCTTGAACAAGCGGCCTTCCTGCTCTTCCAGCGCGAACACCGGCAGAAACGAGACGGTGATGATCAATAGGCTGAAGAACAGGGCGGGGCCGACTTCCCGCGCCGCCCGGATCAGAATGGCGAGCCGGTTGGCACCGGGCTCGGCCCGTTCCAGGTGCTTATGGGCGTTCTCGATCATCACGATGGCGGCGTCCACCATGGCGCCGATGGCGATGGCGATACCCCCGAGGCTCATGATGTTGGAGTTGATCTGCAGCGCGTGCATGACGATGAAGGCGATCAGGACGCCGATCGGCAGCATGATGATGGCCACCAAGGCGCTGCGCACATGAAACAGAAAAACGATGCACACCAGCGCGACGATGAGAATTTCCTCGATCAGTCGGGTGCGGAGGTTAGCGATCGCGCGCAGGATCAGCTCCGAGCGGTCATAGACGGCTTCGACCGACACGCCCGGGGGCAGGCCGCTTGCGATTTCGCCCAGCTTGTTCTTGACGTTGCGGATCACCTCCAGCGCATTCTCGCCGTAGCGGGCCAGGGCGATCCCCGAGACGACTTCTCCGTCGCCGTTCAGCTCGGTGAGCCCGCGCCGCTCGTCCGGCCCCAGTTCCACCCGGGCCACGTCGCGCAGCAGCACCGGTGTGCCGCTTACGGTTTTGACCACCAGCCGTTCCAGATCGTCGATGCCGCGCAGATAACCCCGGCCGCGCACCATGTACTCGGTTTCCGCCATCTCGACCACGCGGCCGCCCACGTCGCGGTTGCTGGCGCGAATCACCTGGCTGATGGCGGCCAGGGAAATGCCATACGCCTGCAGCTTGCGTGGGTCGACGATGACCTGATACTGCTGCACGAAACCGCCGACGCTGGCGACTTCCGCCACGCCGTGCGCCTTGGTGAGCTGAAAGCGGATGAACCAGTCCTGCAGGCTGCGTAGCTCCGCCAGCGTATGCTGTGCGCCCAGCACGGCATACTGATACACCCAGCCTACGCCGGTGGCGTCCGGCCCGAGACCGGGCGTGACGCCCCGCGGCAGCCGGGTGGCGGCGAAATTCAGGTATTCCAGCACTCGCGAGCGCGCCCAGTAGACGTCGGTGGCGTCCTCGAAAATGACGTAGACGAACGAGGCGCCGAAGAAGGAGAATCCCCGCACGACTTTGGAGCGGGGCACGCTCAGCATGGCGGTGGTGAGCGGGTAAGTGACCTGATCCTCGACCACCTGCGGTGCTTGTCCCGGGTATTCGGTATAGATGATCACCTGGGCGTCGGACAGGTCGGGCAGGGCGTCGAGCGGCGTTTTCAGGACGGCGTAGACGCCGGCGGCCACGATGACGACCGTCGCCAGCAAAACCAAAAAAACGTTCCGCGCCGACCATTCGATAATGCGCGCCAGCATGCTACCTCCCTCCGTGATTGGCAGGATGGGGCGGTGACGGTGTTCCGGCCGCGGGTTCCTCGCCTCGGCCGGACGCGGTAAAGCCGTCCAATGCCGCTTTCAGATTGCTCTCGGCATCGATCAGGAAGTTCGCGCTGATCACCACATTTTCGTCGGCGCTCAAGCCGTCCAGCACCTCCACGAAGTCATCGCCGCGCATGCCGAGCCGGACGGGCCGGGGTTCGAACCGGCCTTCGCCGCGATCGACCAGAACGTAGGTGCGCCTGCCGCTGTCCAGGATGGACGATTCGGGAACGGCGAGCGTCCGGCGCGCGCGTTCGGTCAGTTCGACGCGGGCATACATCATCGGTTTCAGCAGGCCTTGCGGATTGGCCAGCTCGATACGGACTTTGACGGTGCGGGTCTGCGGATCGAGCGTGGGATAGATGAACGTCGCCTTGCCGTCGAAGGTCCGTCCGGGATAGGCATCGAGCGTCACGCGGACGCTTTGGCCTGCCTTCACCGAGCCGATGTCCTGTTCGAATACGTCGGCGAGCACCCAGACCGTGGACAAATCGGCGATCCTGAACAGGACTTCCCCGGCCGTGGCGCGCATGCCGGCGATGGCGGTCTTTTCCATCACCACGCCGGAGGCCGGCGAACGGACGACCAAGGTGCGCCGCACCGCGCCCTGTCGCTTCAGACGCTCGATCTCCGCTTGCGAAATACCGAGGTTCCGCAGGCGCTCGAGACTTCCCTGCGCCAAATCCTCCATCCCGGTTTGCGCCCATTGCTTGCCTCCTACAAGCGCGCTCGAGCTTTTCCTGGCGGCGAGATATTCGCGCTGCGCCGAAACCAGCTCCGGGCTGTACAGCTCGAACAACGGCTGTCCCCGCGACACCGTCTGGCCGGTCGCATTGACGTGGAGTCTTTCGATATAGCCGTCGAACTTGAGCGTCACCGTGTACAGCCGCCGCTCGTCGGCCTCCACGATGCCGACCGCGCGCACGCTGCGGGCGATGTCCCGCTCCGCCGCGGCCGCTGTCCTGACGCCGAGTTTCTGGATTCGCTCGGGACTGATCTTGAGCAGCTCGGCTTCGGCTGCCTCGTCCGCGTAGACGGGGAGGTAGTCCATGCCCATCGAATCCTTCTTCGGAACCGGAGACGTGTCCGGCAGTCCCATCGGATTGCGGTAGTAAAGCACTTCCCGCGGCTTGTTCCCGGAATCATCATCTTTCGCAGCATCGCCACTCTGCCCGGGCGCCGACTCGTAAACAGGCACATAGTCCATGCCCATTTCGTCCTTGGCGGGGACGGGCGAGGTCGCCGACGGATTCATCGGATGACGGTAGAACAGCGGCTTTTCTTCGCGGGGCGCGACATCGGGCCGTTCCGAAGCGGCCCAATAGCCGGCCGCGGCGCCCAGGCCGGCTGCGATCAGCATAGCTAGCGCGGTGACCTTGTTCATGGCGCCTCCCGGCCGGCGGCGGCGGTCAGTCTGGCGAGTGCCTGATGAGCTTCCGCCAGCGCTTGCCAGTATTGCATTTCATAGTCGAACAACGTGTTCTGGGCGCGGATCAGATTGAGAAAATCGACCTTGCTGACCTGGTAGGCGCCCAACATCGCTGAAACCGTCTGCTCGGCAGCCGGAATCGTATCGCTTTCGAACAGCCTGAGGCGCTCCCTAGCGCCCAGATAAGCGGCCAGCGCGGCATTGATGTCGGCCTGGATTTTGCGGACGGCGTCGTCCAGGGCGTATTTTTCCCGCAACAGCTCGCTGTTGCGCTGATCGAGGGCTTTCGCCTGTTTGCGGCCGGCGTAGAGCGGGAGGTTCAGACTCAGCCTGAAGCTGGCGAAATCGCTGCGGCTCAGACCGTTCGGCGCGCTCTGGCGGACGGCATAGCCCGCGCCCAGCTCGAAATCCGGGTAGTAGTCCTTCTCCGCCAGGTGTAACCGGCTGTGCGCGGCATCGATGGCTTTGCGCCGTTGCGCGAGCAGCGGACGCGTTCGTTCGGCGGACTGCTGCAGATCGGCTTCCGGGCGAACGTCGGGAAGCTCGGTTTCAACCTGATCCGGCAGGTTGATCAGACTGCCTGCAGGGCGGTTGAGCAAGGCATTCAGGCGGGCGATCTCGGTATGGTGCAGGGTCAGGTGCGCCACTCTTTGCTGCGACAGCCGAGTCAATTCGAGCTTCGCCAGGAGAACGTCCTGCTGCAGACCTTCTCCCACCTCGTACTTGGTCCGGGCGATCTCGGTCAATTGTTTGAGGAGTTGTTCGGTGTCAAAAATGATCCGCAGCGAACGCTCTAGAGAGAACAGCTGCCACCAGCGGATTTTCACGTCACGGGCGAGGCGCAGACGCGCTTCTTCCACCGTGTGCGCCGCCGCCTCGGCGTCGAGTTCCGCGGCCTTTTCCCTGAGCGCCAGTTTCCCGGGAAAAGGAATTTTTTGGCTGACGCCCACCTCCAGCATCGTCATTTCGTCTTGGCGAAGATCGAAGCTGTCGGACGGCAGATTAAGGGCGTTGAAGCTGAGCATGGGATCGGGCAGGGCGCCTTCCTGCGCGGGAATCGCCGCCATGGCCGCCGCGCGCGCGCCGATTTCAGCGAGGCTAGGGTTGCCCTCCAGCGCCTGGGCGACGGCTCGATCGACCGTCATGATTTCCACAGCCGAAGGGTCTTGCTCTGCCGCTTCAAGTTGCAGCGGATAAATGCCGCTTATGAAAAGGACGAGTAAGGAAACGGAGCAATCCGCCGGCAGCAACCGGCTTGCAAAAGACATGGCGCCTCTCCTGTCAGGAAACTGTTCAAAAACAAAACGCTTTCTGACGAAGAAGGGCTAATTCAAAAGGCTGCAGAACTGATAGATGAGAGGAACCGTCCGCTTGCTAAGGCGGAAGTCGGCCCGTTGGGAATTAAGGCGTGCGCGGGACGAGTCGGCAGTGAAAAGTACGCTGAAGAGGACCAGAGCGATCCAGAACACCGGCATCCACGAGCTGGATTTTTCGATGACGATGCCGTCATCGCTCCCGGCTAGCGCGGTGAAGCAAGGCTGCGAGGCGCAATCCTTAGGCGCTGGCGGATGATGATCGTCCGGACGATGTCCCGGCGCGGACGGCGCCGAACAATCCTGCATCACCACTTGGTCGACCTGTGCCGGCATGATGCAGCTCGTATAGAACACCGACGACAGCCAAGCGGCGATGAGAAACCCTGCCAGGGCGCGTATCCAGCATCGGTTGCGTCTGTATCGGAGCAGGCTCGGCACGGTTTCAGGTAAAGGCGGCTTGTTAGCGTATCCCGCGAATTTAGCAATCCGGAGCCATGCTTGTCAATCGGCTGCGCGTTACGGGTTGCGTTCTCGCGAGCCGGTGCTGAAGTTCACTGACCCGGCCAGTCTCATCGGTCTTCGCCGAGCTCCATCGCTTGACGGCCTGTTACCCCCGGCGCATGATCGGTCGCAGTGGACGCTTAGGTCCAGTTGCTTTGTTGCCCATCCTGACGAGGCTGGCCTTGAGTGAGCAGAATCACATACGGAATCGCGTGAACTTCGGAGACCTTCGCCGCGTAACGCCGATCAGCCGCAATTTTGGCTGCGATAGGGGCCGCCCCATCGACCGCTATTACATCGAAAACTTTCTCGCCGCGCACGCCGAGGACATCCGGGGCCACGTTCTGGAGTTCGGCGACCCGTACTATACGCGCCGCTTCGGCGGCGATCGCGTGACCCGCAGTGATGTGTCTCATGTCCAGCAAGGTAATCCGCAGGCTACGCTAATCGCCGATCTGGCGAGCGCCGAGGACCTTCCCGCGGAGACCTTCGACTGCATCATCTGCACCCAGGTCCTGATGTATATCTACCCCATCGGGGACGCGATCCGAACGCTCCACCGTATCTTGAAGCCGGGCGGCATCCTCTTGGCAACCTTTCCCGGCATCAGCCAGATCAGCCGGCATGATATGGAGCAGTGGGGCGAATACTGGCGCTTCACGACGCTTTCGGCAAAGCGCCTGTTCGAGCAGGCCTTCGACTCGGGAAATGCCCTCGTGCAGGGTCATGGCAATGTGCTGGCAGCGATCGCTTTCCTGCACGGCCTGACCGTCGACGAACTGCAGATGGAGGAGCTGGATTATTGCGACCCGGATTATGAGCTGTTGATCAGTGTGAGGGCGCTTAAAGGGACCGTTAGCTGATGAACCATTAGCTGATAAAGTATGCGGCCAAGGCAAGGGTTCCGTGATCGCCCTCATCCTTGGCAGGCAAATGTGACCGTGCAGGCAAGATTCGGCTGAAGCTCGGCGTTGCCGTGGCCGCGACTCAGCTTTGAGTGAGCGGCGCGCCCGCTTGATTAATGGCCGTCAAACAGGAAAAATAGGGCATCGTTGACTACTCGATCGGTTGCCTACTTGGCTGAAGCAGACAGAAAGACTTTACCCAATGATGTGGCGGCACAGATGCTTCGCGGCCTGCGCGAAGCGGCGTTACTGGTGTGCACCGCGGCCGCCGTGTTTTTCCTCATTTCGCTGATCACCTTTGATCTCGAGGATCCGGGTTGGACCCATAACGGCAGCGGCGAGCCGCTGCATAACGCCGGCGGCGTGGTGGGCGCGTGGCTGGCCGATGTTGCCCTGGCCGCGTTCGGCCTCATGGCTTACCTGTTTCCCCTCATGCTCGCTCGCTACGGCTATTCGCTGGTAAAGAGCAACAGGCGGACCGGCGCTTCCTTCCGTCTCGCCCTATGGAGCCTGAGCGGTTGCGGCATCGCCAGCGCGCTCTCGGCCGGCGCGGCGCTCGCGGATGTCTATCTGGCCCGTGTGCCGATCGCGTTACCGGAAGGCAGCGGGGGCATCATCGGGCATGAATTCGCCGATCGGACCGCCGCCGCATTCGGCCATGCGGGCGCATCGCTGCTAATGCTGGCCGCCTTGCTGGCCGGCATCACGCTATTTTCCGGACTGTCGTGGCTGAAACTCGTTGACTGGGCGGGGAAATTCACCTTGCTGGCCGTGACGCACGGCTCTGCCGGCTTCGTCCGCGCGCTCGGTGCGTTCGCGGGCCGCCTGTCGGCGCTCGAGCAAGCGCCCTCTGCAGGGGCGGCCAAAAGCAAGTCCCGGGCGGCGAGAGTCGAACCGGTGGTCAAGCGCACCGTCGAATCGCCCCGGGGCGAAATCACTCAGGACACCGTCAAGGAAACGGTCAGGGAGATTATCAGAGGAATCGCCAAAAAAGCAAAGCCGACAGTCAGTTACGCAGAAGCCAGCCCGGCGCAATTGCCACCGCTGTCGCTACTGCACGAGTCCTCGACGCGGATCAAGGGTTATTCGAAAGCGGCGCTGGATGATATCGCCCGCCAGGTGGAAAGCATCCTGCGCGATTTCGGTATCGCGGTAGAGGTCGTCGGCGTCGAGCCGGGCCCGGTCATCACGCGCTTCGAGATCCAGCCGGCGGCGGGCATCAAGGCTAGCCGCATCAGCGCTCTGGCGCGCGATCTCGCCCGCGCGCTTTCGGTGACCAGCGTCAGAATCGTCGAAGTGATTCCGGGCAAGTCGGTGATCGGGCTCGAGATTCCCAACGAGGAGCGCGAGATCGTGCAGCTCCGCGCCGTGCTGGCCTCGGATGACTATCAGCACACCCCTTCGCCGCTGACGCTGGTGCTGGGCAAGGACATCGGCGGCAATCCGGTCGCCGCCAATCTCGCCCGGATGCCGCATCTGCTGGTCGCGGGCACTACCGGCTCGGGCAAATCGGTCGCCGTCAACGTGATGATCCTGAGTCTACTCTATAAGGCGACGCCGGATCAGGTGCGCCTACTCATGATCGATCCGAAGATGCTGGAGCTGTCGGTGTACGAAGGCATTCCGCACCTTCTGGCGCCGGTGGTGACCGACATGAAGGAGGCGGCCAACGCGTTGCGCTGGTGTGTCGCCGAGATGGAGCGGCGCTACAAGCTGATGTCGCTGCTGGGCGTCCGCAATCTGGCGGGATATAACCAGAAAGTGCTCGACGCGGCCGCGGCGGGAGAGCCGATCATCGATCCCATGCAGGTGCCGGGACCCTTCGCAGAGGGCGAGGAAGCGCCCGCGCTGGAGCCGTTGCCGTGTATCGTCATCATCATCGATGAACTGGCCGACATGATGATGATCGTCGGCAAAAAGGTGGAAGAGCTGATCGCCCGCCTGGCGCAAAAAGCCCGCGCCGCCGGCCTGCATCTGATTCTGGCGACCCAGCGGCCTTCGGTGGACGTGTTGACCGGCCTGATCAAGGCCAACATTCCGACGCGCATCGCGTTTCAGGTTTCCTCCAAGATCGATTCGCGCACGATCATCGACCAAAGCGGCGCCGAAGCCTTGCTGGGCAACGGCGACATGCTGTTTCTGCCACCGGGTAGCGGCATTCCCGCCCGCGTCCACGGCGCTTTCGTCAGCGATCAGGAAGTGCATGACGTGGTCGACTTTCTGAAGAAAACCGGGCGAGCCCGCTATATCGAGGAAATCACCCGCTTCTCGGAAGAGGGCGGCGATACGCCCGGCGGCTACCGCGCGGAATCGAGCGACGCGCTCGACGCCCTGTACGATGAAGCCGTGCGCTTCGTCACGGAATCCCGCAAGGCGTCCATCTCGAGCGTGCAGCGACGCTTCAAGGTGGGTTATAACCGGGCCGCCCGCATGATCGAGGAAATGGAAAACGGCGGCATCGTCGGTCCCGCCGAAACCACTGGCTCGCGCGAGGTGCTGGCGCCGCCTCCGCCGGAGGCGTGATTTTCGCGTGACGACAGACGTTTACTCGGCCCGCCCGATGGGGCGCACGGTGCATTGCAAGGCCGGTGCGGATTCGAGTGCCGATTCGTCCTTGCGCCAACGCCGCGCGACGCTCGAGCAGCGTTCCCTGCCAGCAATTCGGCTATTGACTTTGTTGTTGTTCGCCTTGATGCAGACGGTACGGGCGGATGAGTCATCGCTCCGACGGCTGAACGCTTTTCTCGCGTCCGCGAAGACTTTGCAGGCCGATTTCTCGCAGACCCTGACCGATGCGAGCGGAAAGCCGCGGCAAACTACCAACGGCGTTTTTTATCTGCAACGGCCGGGTAAATTTCGCTGGGAGTATCAAAAACCTTACCAGCAGCAAATCGTTTCCAACGGTGGCAAGGTCTGGTTTTATGACGTCGACCTGGAGCAAGTCACCGCCAAGCGCCTGGACGCCGCCATCGGCTCGACGCCCGCCCTGCTGTTGAGCGGCGAGGCACCTCTGGAAAAAAACTTCATCATCGAGAAGCAGGGCACGGATGAAGGCCTCTACTGGATCAGGCTGCGGCCCAAGGCGGAAGAGAGCGGCTTCCAGTACGTGCTCATCGGACTTGACGGCGGACGCTTGAGCGGCATGGAACTGAGCGACAATTTCGGACAACTGACGCGCATCTATTTTTCCAACGTCAAAACCGGTATCCGGCTGGACGCAAGCCTGTTCGAGTTCAACCCGCCGCCCGGCGTCGACGTGTTCGAAGAGAAGTAACGGATTGGCCGATCCTACGACCTCACCCGGCAAACCGCTGGCCGACCGTATGCGGCCGCAAACGCTGGATGAATACATCGGGCAAGAGCACCTCTTGGCGCCTGGAAAGCCGCTTTACGAAGCCATCAAAGCGGGGCGCCTGCATTCGATGATCTTCTGGGGCCCGCCCGGCAGTGGCAAGACCACACTGGCCCGCCTCATCGCCCACCACGCCCGCGCCCGGTTCATGCCGGTTTCAGCGGTGCTCTCTGGCGTCAAGGAAATTCGCGCTGCGGTCGCCGAAGCGAAAAGGCTGCTCGCCGAGCAGAATGGCCGCACCATCCTGTTTGTCGATGAAGTGCATCGCTTCAATAAAAGTCAGCAGGACGCCTTTCTCCCGCACGTGGAGGACGGCACCGTTTATTTCATCGGCGCGACGACGGAAAATCCTTCTTTCGCGCTGAATAATGCACTGCTCTCGCGGGCCCGCGTATACGTGCTCAAGACTTTGAGCGAGGACGATTTGCTGAATGTCATGGACCGCGCCCTGCGCGATCCGGAGCGGGGGTATGGACGGATGACCGTGGATTTTCCCGCAGGACTCCGCCGCTGGTACGCACGGGCCGCCGACGGCGATGCGCGCAGAGCGCTCAACCTGCTCGAAATTACGATTGATCTGGCCGATCCAAGGGAAGGCCGTTCGATGATCACCGAAGCCCTGGCCAGACAGGTGTTGGCGGGAGGCGGTGGGCGCCGCTTCGACAAACAGGGCGAGGATTTCTACAATCAGATTTCCGCCCTGCACAAGTCTGTCCGCGGCAGCGCGCCCGACGCGGCGTTGTACTGGCTGTGCCGCATGCTGGACGGCGGTTGCGACCCCCTTTACGTGGCGCGGCGCATCGTCCGCATCGCCTCGGAAGATGTCGGTAATGCTGACCCGCGCGCCCTGGAACTGACGCTCAATGCCTGGGACGTGCAGGAGCGGCTGGGCAGCCCCGAAGGCGAACTCGCTCTGGCCCAGGCGGTGCTTTATCTCGCCTGCGCCCCGAAGAGCGATGCTGTCTACGCCGCCTACAACGCCGCCCGGCGGGACGTCGCCGGCACCGGCAGCCTCGAAGTTCCCCTCCACCTCCGCAACGCGCCGACCCGACTGATGAAGGAGCTCGACTATGGCAAGGACTACCGTTACGCGCACGCTGAACCTGAC
The DNA here is from genome assembly GCA_902812445.1 of Methylococcaceae bacterium. GTDB lineage: Bacteria > Pseudomonadota > Gammaproteobacteria > Methylococcales > Methylococcaceae > CADDZF01. Next base: position 13,952 of record CADDZF010000007.1, read on the forward strand.
GCTTATGCAGCCGGGGAAACCTATTTTCCGGAAGGCATGGCCAAACGAGAATATTACCAGCCGGTGCCGCGCGGCCTGGAGATCAAGATCGCGGAAAAACTCAAGTCACTGCGCGAACTGGACCGCAATAGACCGGGGCCGGCCTGACCGTGCGACCAAGCAGCCGATCGATACACCAGCGTGCGAGCGAATCGTCGAGAAGCGACAGATCAGCAAGCTGCTTGGCGATCAGTCGCCGTTCTGCAGCGAGGCGATCAGTGGGCATGAGACACTGTCCTGGCGACTATGGCACTGGCGTATCAGTTGCGACAGCACTTCTTCCATACGGGCCAGATCGGCCAGACGGGCGCGCACGTCGGCGAGCCGGTGCGTCGCGATTCTGGCGGCCTCGGCACACTGCGCGCCGTCTTCCAGCTTCAACAACTGGCCGATTTCATCGAGAGTGAATCCCAAGCGCTGAGCGGACTTGATGAAACGCACGCGCCTTACGTCCGCGGCGCCATAGTGGCGGATTCCGCCCAGCGGCTTGTCCGGTTCCGGCAACAGACCTTTGCGCTGATAGAAACGAATCGTCTCGACGTTGACCCCAGCCGCCTTGGCGAAGGCGCCGATGGGGAAGCCCTCGGGGGTTGTTCTCATGCGGTTCTCGCTCCCGTCGTTGTGAAGGCCGGGCGTGGCATAATTCACTTGAGTCCTCGCTCTGCTGCAGGTTCCAGGATTCCCCTGCTCAGGCGGCCAGTTGCAGCTCGGCGAGCCGTGCATAGAGCCCACCCGATTGCCTTAGCTCATCCGGCGTACCCATCTCGACAATTCGGCCGTGCTCCATGACGATGAGGCGATCGGCGCGCTGCACGGTTGCCAGGCGATGGGCGATGATGAGTGTCGTGCGGCCCTGCATGGCGGTCTCAAGCCCGCTCTGGACCCATTTTTCCGACTCCGCATCGAGAGCCGATGTCGCCTCGTCCAACAGTAGTAGTGGAGCATTCTTGAGGATCGCCCGTGCGATCGCGATACGCTGGCGCTGTCCGCCCGACAAGCGCACTCCCCGTTCACCCAAGAAGGTGTGGTAGGCTTCGGGCAGGCGGACGATGAACTCATCGGCGTGGGCGGACTTAGCCGCGGCGATGACTTCATCGTCACGGGCGCTGGACCGACCGTAGCGGATATTTTCCAGCGCATTGGTCGAGAAAATCACCGCATCCTGCGGTACGATGGCGATCGCGCCGCGAAGTTCACTGAGCGCGAGCGAGCGCACATCACTGTCATTGAAGAGCACGCGACCCTGACCGGCGTCGTAAAAGCGCTGGATGAGCTGGAACACGGTGGTCTTTCCGGCGCCGGAAGGCCCCACCAGGGCGATAGTTTCACCGGGCAAAATGTCCAGCGTGAAGCCCTCGAGCGCTGCCTGCTGGGGCCGGGAAGGATAACGAAAAGTCACCGCATCGAACGTGATCCGCGCCGCGCGGGGCTCGGGCAACTGCACGGGATCGAGCGGCGCTTGGATCGGCGAGCGCGCGTGCAGCAATTCCATCAGGCGTTCAGTTGCCCCGGCCGCGCGCATCACATCGCCCCACACTTCGGCCAGCGTACTGACCGCGCCGGCGACAATTACGGCGTAAAGCACAAAGGAGGTCAGTTGACCGGCCGTCATCTCGCCTTCCATCACATAACGCGCGCCGAGCCAGAGCACGAACAGGATCGCACCGAACACGGCGACGATGATCTGCACGCTGGGGATGGACCGCCAATAAGCCCGTCTCATGGCGGTCTTGAAGCCCGTCTCGACCAGACCGGTGTAGCGGCGCGACTCGTTCACCTCCTGGGTGTAAGCCTGCACCGTGGGCGCGGCATTCAGCACCTCCCCGGCGACGGCCGAGGCATCGGCGAGACGATCCTGCGATTCACGCGAAAGTCTTCGCACCCGGCGCCCCAGCGCGATGAGAGGCAGCATCAGACAGCCGAGCAAACCGAGATTGATCGCGAACAGCTTGAAGCTGGTCAACGCCAGCATCGCCATGCCACCCATCGCCTGCACTGCGCTGCGTAGGCCCATCGAAATCGATGAACCGACGACCGTCTGCACCAAGGTGGTGTCGCCGGTTAGCCGGGCGAGGACTTCGCCGGTTTGCAGGGTCTCGAAAAACTGCGGCGATTGGCGCAACACGCGGGTATAGACGGCGCTGCGAAGATCCGCTGTCACCCGCTCGCCGAGCCAGGTCACCAGATAATGCCGGCCTCCGGCCGCCATCGCCCAGAAAAGCCCGATTGCGAACAACAACAAAAAGCGCCACGGTAAGGCAGCTTCGGCTTTGTTTTCGCTAATTTGTCCTAGAAATCCTTTATCGATCAAGTCGCGGAAGGTCAGGGGTAGGGTGAGCAGTATCCCCGAGGCGAGACAGAGCAGCAGCAAAGCGAGTCCCACCCGACCGCGGTAAGGTGCCAGAAAGGGCCGTAAAGCGCGCAGCGCCGAGAGCTTGCGCGGCTTGGAAGGACGCTCTATCGAGGGCGCCATAGGCCCATTCATTTAGCGCACACTCGGTGTAAAGAAGTTGAAAATAGCCCTTTCCATCGCTGGATGGCATGGCGGGAATAGATGATCATGGGCAATTTGTCGGGGGGACGTTTCATTACGTGATAGTCACCGACAGTAACGACCTTCGGACGCGTGCTCCTTATTCCGCGTTACCCGCTCGGCTCGAAGGAGTAAAAAAATCGATCTTGCCGCTTTCAAGCTAGCGCAGCGTCATACTCCGCGGTCCTCGGCCCCTTACGCTGAGTGGAGGCGGCCGGACAGACAGCAGCTCCTGAGGGAGGAAAAATGGTCTGTTTCAGCGCTCTCTTGCAGGCCGCTGAGGCCCCATCCGGGGCGGCTGGGTGATTGTGCTCTTCTGAGCGCCCGGAAATACCATCGGATTCGGCGCGGGCGGCGCCGTTGTGCAGGCGGCCAGATCAAAGAGTAACACGCTGCCAAGCAGAACAGTTAGACCAGCGTTTTTGCATTGCATCGTCATCCTCATACGTTCGCCCTCCCGCTAGCATTCGCGGCCCGACCTCGGACAGCCTGGTAAACCTGTTCCGCGGCAAGCTGATCGATTTGACCGGTGATTACCGGCACATCGCGGAAGTCGCCCCGCAGGGCGTTCAGAGCGTAGCGTTCACTGTCGATCTCGCTGCGAGTGCGGACGCCCAGGCGGCGAAACAGCGGCAGCGGCGGACACCAACCCTCCAGGGCGTGCTGTAGTAAAAATCCTGCGACCACCCCTGGGAGCACAAACCAGCGCCGGTCCATGCTGGCGCCCAGCACCGTGCCCAGCAGACTGACGGCCGCGGCATTTGTTTCCAACGTCCTCTCGATATCCCACTCGCGGTCCAGCTCGCCAAGGCGCCGTTCGATGGCAGCCGGACCGGCGGCAGCATAAAGCGCGATGTTGTCCTGGATTTGGCGGCGGATCTTTTCATTGACGGACGCCGCGGTATGGCGCGCGACGCGTTGTGTGGAAGCGATCATCGACGTACCCCTTTATTTCTCGCACTTGCGGTGTCCTAAGTGGCGGCAGACCATACGCAAGCAGCCGATCTGGCGCGGACGCTCGAGGTGCATCGCAAGCGTGTCGTTAATGCTTGATTTTCAAGCAAGGAAAGTGCCGGAGAGTTGCCGCCCGCCAGGGAACGCTAGACGTGAGATAGCAAGCAGCAAATGCTGGGAAAAGCACCGTCCTCAGAGAATAACGATTCGGCGTAACGATGGATGGTTGTAAAAATTACCTCATGATTGTCAATCTTACACGTTTATCGGGTCGACGGGCCCGTCAGAAAGCGGAATGGCAATGCGTTATCGATCGTGCCGGCGTCGATGATCTGGTATATTATTGAGATTTATTGAATCCCGCGCTGGTCTCTAATGTAGAGTACGCTCGGCTCGGCGCTTAACATCATTCGGCAGCCTCCCTTTTCACATCGATCGACCCGCATCTTAATGTCTCAATTCGCCAAGGAAGTTATCCCCGTCAATCTCGAAGACGAGATGAAACAATCGTATCTCGATTACGCGATGAGCGTGATCGTCGGGCGCGCCCTTCCTGATGTGCGGGACGGCCTGAAGCCGGTGCACCGACGGGTGTTGTACACGATGCACGAGCTCGGCAATGATTGGAACAAGGCGTATAAAAAGTCGGCGCGCGTGGTCGGCGATGTCATGGGTAAGTATCACCCGCACGGCGATGTGGCGATTTACGATACCATCGTCCGCATGGCGCAGCCGTTCTCGCTACGCTACATGCTCATCGACGGCCAGGGCAATTTCGGCTCGGTGGACGGCGATCCGCCAGCGGCCATGCGTTATACCGAGATCCGCATGGCGCGCATTGCGCACGACTTGCTGGCCGATCTCGACAAGGAAACCGTCGACTTTGTCCCCAACTACGACGAATCGGAACGCGAACCGACCGTTTTGCCAACGCGCGTCCCCAACCTCTTGATCAATGGCTCCGCCGGCATTGCGGTCGGCATGGCGACCAATATCCCGCCGCACAACCTGACCGAGGTCATCGACGCCAGCCTGATGCTGATCGAAAACGCGGATGCCGGCATTTTGGAGCTGATGCAATACATCAGCGGTCCCGATTTCCCCACCGCCGGCATGATCAACGGCGCGAGCGGCATACGCGAAGCCTATCTGACCGGCCGCGGCCGCATCTATATGCGGGCGCGCTGTCATTTCGAGACGATCGACGACAGTAGCCGGCAGAGCATCATCGTGACGGAGTTGCCTTACCAGGTCAACAAGGCAAGACTTCTGGAAAAAATCGCCGAGTTGGTCAAGGACGGCAAAGCGGAGGGCATCAGCGGTCTGCGCGATGAATCGGATAAGGACGGCATGCGCATGGTGATTGAATTGCGTCGGGGCGAGGTCGCCGAGGTGGTGCTGAACAATTTATATCAGCAGACTCAGCTGCAGAGTGTGTTCGGCATCAATATGGTGGCGCTGCTGGATGGCCGGCCGCGCTGCCTGAATCTGAAGGAGATACTGGCGGCCTTTCTGGATCACCGGCGCGAAGTGGTCACTCGCAGGACGGTGTTCGACCTGCGCAAGGCGCGCGAGCGGGCGCATATCCTGGAAGGGCTGGCAGTGGCGCTCGCGAATATCGATGAAGTCATCGATCTGATCAAGACCTCGCCGAGTCCCGCCCAGGCGAAGGAAAGTCTGGTCGGCCGCACGTGGCGTCCCGGCATTGTCGCGACACTGCTGGAACGGGCGGATGCCGCTCGTTCACGGCCGGACGATCTGCCTGTGCTCAACGGCATGAGGGAAACTGGCTACCAGCTCTCCCCGGCCCAGGCGCAGGCGATACTCGACTTGCGCCTGCACCGGCTGACCGGGCTCGAGCAGAATAAAATCGTCGACGAGTATAAGGAGCTACTGACCAGGATCGATGAACTGCTGGCGATTCTCGCGAGCGACACCCGTCTGATGGAGGTTGTGCGCGATGAACTGATCGCCATTCGCGATCAGTTCGGCGACAAGCGCCGCACCGAGATACTGGAGGATCATCTAGACCTTTCCCTGGCGGATTTGATCAGCGAGGAAGACGTCGTCGTGACCGTCTCGCACGATGGCTATGTGAAGTCTCAGCCCCTGGATGCCTACCGGGCGCAACGGCGGGGCGGGCGCGGCAGGGCGGCGATGGCCACCAAGGAGGAAGACTTCATTGACAAGCTGATGGTCGCCAATACGCACGATACGATCCTGTGCTTTTCCAGCTCCGGCAAGGTGTACTGGCTGAAAGTCTATGAACTGCCTGTCGCCAGCCGGATCGCGCGCGGCAGGCCGTTCATCAACCTGTTGCCGCTGGAAGACGGCGAACGCATCAATGCGATTCTGCCGATACGCGAATTTAATGCAGACCGCTTTGTGTTTATGGCGACCGCCTTGGGTACGGTGAAAAAAGTAACGCTGACTGAATTCGAGCGTCCGCGTCCGAGCGGCAAGATCGCCATCGATCTGAGAGAGGATGACCGCTTGGTAGATGTCGCCATTACTGACGGTCGCCAGGACATCATGCTGTTCAGCAGCGCGGGCAAGGCGGTCTTCTTCCCGGAAGAGCAGGTGCGGGCCATGGGGCGCACCGCCGGGGGCGTGCGCGGCATGAGCCTGCAGAAAGGCGAGCGGGTCATCGCCCTCATCATCGCGAGCGAGGGCACGGTATTGAACGTGACCGAAAATGGCTACGGCAAACGCACGCCGCTACCCGATTTTCCCCGCCACCGGCGTGGGGGTCGGGGCGTCATCGCCATCCAGACCACCAAGCGGAACGGCGCCGTAGTTGGCGCCACGCTGGTCGGCGAACAAGATGAGGTCATGCTGATCACCGATGGCGGCACGCTGGTACGGACGCGCGTTGATGAAATTTCGCTCCAGGGCAGAAATACCCAAGGTGTCACTGTCATCCGACTGAGCCATGGCGAGAAAGTCGTCGGCATCGACCGGATTGCCAGCCTGCCGGGCGAGGCCAGCGACGAGGCGGCCACGCGCGCTCCGTTGTAATTTAACTGCTTAACTGAGGATATTGATCGATGTCACGTGTATACAATTTCAGCGCGGGCCCGTCGATGTTGCCTGAATCCGTACTGCAACGCGCTCGGGAAGAACTGCTCGAATGGGGAGAATCCGGCATGTCGGTGATGGAAATGAGCCACCGCGGCAAGGAATTTTCCGGCATCGCCAAAAAAGCGGAAGCCGATCTCCGGGAGCTTCTGTCGATTCCTGCCGATTACAAGGTGCTTTTTCTACAGGGCGGGGCGACCAGCCAGTTTGCCATGGCGCCGATGAACTTGTTGCGCGGCAAAAAGAAAGCCGGCTATGTGGCGACCGGACTCTGGTCGGAGAAAGCCATTGCCGAAGCGAAGCTGTTCTGCGACGTGCAAGTCGTCGCCAGTTCCAAGCAGAACCATTTTACGTCCATTCCAGTGCAAGCGGGTTGGCAGATCGACCGCGAGGCCGCCTATCTGCATTACACCTCGAACGAGACGATCGGCGGTGTCGAATTCGGCTTCATACCCGAGTCCCTCGGACTGCCCCTAGTCTGCGACATGTCCTCGAACCTGCTGTCGCGCCCCCTGGACGTCAGCCGTTTTGGACTGATCTACGCGGGCGCGCAGAAAAATATGGGGCCTGCCGGTATCACCGTGGCGATTCTCCGCGACGACCTCCTAGGAGAAACCGTGCCGGGGACGCCCACCATGTACGATTATCAAAAGCAGGCGGAAAACGGTTCGATGTTGAATACGCCGCCGACTTATAACTGGTATTTGACGGGACTGGTCTTCGAATGGATCAAAAACGAAGGCGGGCTTGCCGCGATGGAGGCGCGGAACATCCGTAAAGCCGCCAAGCTGTACGCCGCCATCGACGCCTCGCGGTTCTACTCGAACCCAATCGAGCCGGCTAGCCGTTCGCGCATGAATGTACCGTTCAGGCTGGCCGACAGTGCGATGGAAAAGCTGTTTTCGACAGAAGCCAAGGCGGCCGGATTGGTCGGCCTCGAAGGCCATCGCTCGGTCGGCGGCATGCGGGCAAGCCTTTACAACGCCATGCCCGAGGCCGGTGTGGACGCGCTAATCACATTTATGGCTGAATTTGAACGCACGCATGGCTGAAGTAATAGCGAAAAGTATGTACAAGATTCTGACGTACAATAATATTTCAGTCGCCGGTCTGGAGCGTTTGCCGCGCGACAAATATGAAATCGCCTCCGAGATACAGCATCCTGACGCCATCTTGCTGCGCTCGCAGGATCTGCACGATGTGGCCATTCCCGAGTCGTTGAAAGCCGTCGGTCGTGCCGGCGCCGGGGTCAACAATATACCGGTGCCCCAGTATTCCGAGCGCGGCATACCGGTATTCAACGCACCGGGCGCCAACGCCAACGCGGTGAAGGAGCTAGTGATCGCCGGAATGCTGCTGGCTTGTCGTAACATCTGCCCGGCCTGGGATTATGCGAACCACCTTGACGGCGATGACGCCGCCTTACATGCCCAGACGGAGAAGGGCAAGAAGCAGTTTGCCGGCTTCGAGCTGGCCGGCAAAACGCTGGGCGTTTTGGGCTTGGGCGCCATCGGCGTCCGAGTGGCCAATGCCGCGATCGCGCTCGGCATGCGAGTGATCGGTTACGATCCTTTGATCACCGTTGACAGCGCCTGGCAACTCTCGTCTACCGTAGCCAAGGCCTCCAGCGTGGATGACCTCATCGCGCGGGTGGATTTTTTAACCCTGCACGTCCCGCTGAACGAGCAGACGCGCAAGCTGATCAATGCTGCTCGCATCAATCTGATGAAGAAACAGAGCGTGCTGCTCAATTTCTCGCGCGCCGGCATCGTCGATGAAGAAAGCGTCTGCGCTGCCCTGGATGCGGGTAAGCTCTATGCGTATGTATGCGATTTTCCGAGCCGTCGACTGAAGGGCAATCCTCGCGCCATTGCGCTGCCTCATCTGGGCGCTTCCACACGGGAGGCTGAAGAGAATTGCGCCATCATGGTGGCTGAGCGGGTTCGCGATTATCTGGAAAACGGCAACATCCAGCACGCGGTCAACTTTCCGGACGTCCTCATGCCGAGGACCGAGGGCTATCGCTTGGGCATCGCCAATGCCAATGTGCCGAGCATGGTAGGCCAGATCTCCAGCTGCTTGGCCGAGGCCTCCCTGAACATCATCGATCTGTTGAATAAGTCCAGAGGCGAAGTGGCGTATACGCTGATCGATGTCAGCGCCAGGATACCGCAACAAACGCTCGATCAGATACGCGCGATCAACGGCGTGTTATCCGCCCGCGTCATGTAGCTATGTGCCTTGCAGCGCTCAGGATTCTTTACGGTCGGTAGCGATGGCGTCCCTTGAAACCGAGTTTTCATTGCTGCGCAAGAAAATCGATGAGGTCGACGATGAAATCCTCGCGCTGCTCAGCCGGCGCGGTAAACTCGCCGTGGAAGTCGCCGGACTCAAACGGGAGGCGGGGGAGAATGACTGCTTCTATCGTCCCGAGCGTGAGGCCGAAGTCCTGCGTCGGATAAGGGACAACAATCCGGGACCTTTGACCGATGAGGCGGTGGTACGCTTTTTTCGCGAGCTGATGTCAGCCTGCCTCGCGCTGGAGAAGCCGATGTCGGTAGCCTACTTGGGGCCTGCAGGCACCTTCACCCAGCAGGCCACTTACAAGCATTTCGGTCACGCCATAGAAGCGCTGCACCTGCCAACCATCGACGAGGTTTTTCGCGCGGTGGAAGGGGACCATAGCCAGTTCGGCGTCGTGCCGGTGGAAAACTCCACCGAAGGGGTGGTGACGCACACGCTGGACAGCTTTTTGAACTCGCCCCTGTTGATTCTCGGTGAGATCGTCCTGCGAATTCACCATAATCTCATGAGTAAGTTTTCTGATTTGAAGGGAATCAAGGAAGTTTTCTCTCATCAGCAATCGCTCGCCCAGTGTCGCGAATGGCTGGACCGCTATTTGCCCCATGCCAACAGAGCCAGCGTCAGCAGCAATGCCGAAGCCGCGCGGCTGGCAGCAATCACGCCGCACAGTGCTGCCATTGCCGGCGAGGTCGCCGCACAATTGTATGGAATGGACATTCTCGAAAAGAATATCGAGGATGAACCGGACAACACGACGCGGTTTTTGGTCATCGGCCGCCAGCCGGTCGCGAGTACGGGTAACGACAAAACTTCGCTCTTGATTTCCATTCCCAGTTATCCGGGGGCGCTGTACAGCGCCTTGGCGCCATTTGCGCGCTATGGCATCAGCATGAGCAAGATCGAATCGCGGCCATCACGCCAAGGCACCTGGGATTATGTCTTTTTTATCGATGTAGAAGGGCATCGCGAAGATCCCAACGTGGCCAAGGCCCTCGCTGCGCTCGAAAAACAGGTCAAGATACTGAAGATTCTCGGTTCTTATCCCCGAGCGGCGTTGTGACTTCCATCCAGCATGCCGGCGCCATTTTGAAGATCACCCTGACAGTGCACCGCGTTTTTTGACCAATGACAATGAACATCGATTACCTGGCTGCCCCCGGCGTGCGCGGGCTCAAGCCTTATCAACCCGGCAAGCCCATCGGTGAGTTGGCCAGAGAACTGGGGCTGAAGCAGATCATCAAGTTGGCGTCCAATGAGAATCGCTTGGGCCCCAGCCCGAAAGCGCTGGACGCCATCCGGGCCGGCTTATCCGAAATCGCGCTGTATCCTGATGGCAGCGGCTTCGAGTTGAAGGCCGCGCTGGCCGCAAAGCTCGGCGTGGAGGCGCGGCAGATTACCCTAGGCAATGGCTCGAACGATGTCATCGAACAATCCGCCAAGGTTTTCCTGTCACCGTCCCATACCGCCGTCTTTTCCGCACATGCCTTCCTGGTCTACCCGATCGCAACCCAGGCGGTTGGCGCCAAGGCGGAGGTCGCGCCGGCGCACGACGGCTCGCGCGGCCCGCGTTACGGCCATGACTTGAATGCCTTGGCGGAGCGGATTACAGGGCAGACGCGCATCGTCTTTATCGCTAACCCGAATAACCCGACCGGGACGTATCTTAAGCGCGATGAGCTTGGGCGATTTATCGCCGCGCTACCCACGCACGTGATCGCCGTTGTGGATGAAGCTTATTTCGAATATGTGGAGGCCGAGGATTATCCGGACGCCATGGAATGGCTGCCTCAGTTTCCCAATCTCATCGTGACGAGGACCTTCTCCAAGGCCTATGGATTGGCGGGTCTTCGCATCGGCTACGCGGTATCGAGCACGGAGATCGCCGATTTGCTGAACCGCGTGCGCCAGCCCTTCAATGTCAACGCGCTGGCTCTGCTCGCGGCGGCAGCGGCTTTGACCGATGATGCGCATCTAGTCCACTCGCTGCGTCTGAATCGGCAGGGTTTGAACCAGCTCGGCTCGGCCTTTGCAGAGAGGGACTTGCCGTTCATTCCCTCGGTGGCCAACTTCCTTGCAGTGGACCTCGGGCGGCCGGCAGCTTCCGTCTATGAAGCTCTGCTGCGTCAAGGCGTGATCGTGCGTCCCCTCGCCGGCTACGGCTTGCCGAATCATCTTCGTGTGACCGTCGGCAGTGCGGAAGAGAATAGACAATTTCTCGGGGCGCTCGATCGCGTACTGGCTCTATGATCGAGCGGCTCTGCATCATCGGCGTTGGACTCATCGGCGGCTCCATCGCCCGCGCGGCGCGCGCCCAGGGGTTGTGTCGGGAGATTATTGGTGCCGACAGAGAACCGGATAACCTGAGGAAAGCCCGCGAGCTCGGCGCTATCGATGTTGCTTACGCTGACATCAGGGAAGCCGCCAGGATGGCCGATTTTGTCGTGATCGCCACGCCCGTAGGCGCGTGCGCGGCGATCTTTAATGATCTGCGCAGCGTCTGGCGCCCGAAGGCGATCTACACGGATGCCGGGAGCACGAAATTCAGCGTGATCAAGGCGGCGCGGCGGGCGTTCGGGGGTGAAGTGCCGGCCAACTTCGTGCCCGGCCATCCGGTCGCTGGAGCCGAGCAAAGCGGCATTGGCGCGGCGGTCTGCGATCTGTACGTGGGCAAGCGCGTCGTGCTGACACCGCTTTCCAACACCAGCCCGGCGGCCTTGGCAGCGGTTTCGGCATTTTGGAGCGCGATGGGTGCCAAGGTTTCGGAAATGGACGTCCTCCATCACGATCGCGTACTGGCGGCGACTAGCCATCTACCGCATGTGCTCGCCTATGTTTTGGTGCATATGCTGGGCAAACGGGATGAAAAAGAGGAGATTTTTCAGTATGCGGCGGGCGGTTTTCGGGATTTCACGCGCATTGCATCCAGCGATCCGAAAATGTGGCTGGATATCTGTATGGCCAATCGAGCGGAGATCACGCCTTTGATACAACAGTTGAAAAACGAACTGGATACCGTGCTCGACATGCTGGACGACAACCGCTCCCAAGAGTTGTTTGATTTCTTCAGCTGTGCCAAACAGGCGCGCCAACGCTTTCTCGATCTCATCGAAAATAAATGAACGCTTCCATTTCATTACATGCCGAGCCGGGCGGGTCCCTGCGCGGGGAAACGCGCGTTGCCGGTGATAAGTCCATCTCTCACCGGGCGATCATGCTGGGTTCGATCGCACAAGGCACGACGCGCGTCAGGGGTTTTTTACAGGCCCAGGACTGTCTTGCGACCATGGATGCATTCCGCGCGATGGGCGTTGCCATCGAAAGTGCTGAAGCGGGCGATTTGGTCATTCAGGGTGTGGGCCTGCGCGGCCTCAAAACGCCTAAACGGCCGCTCTATCTGGGCAATTCGGGCACCTCCATGCGCCTTTTGTGTGGTTTGCTGGCCGGTCAAGCGTTCGATGCCGTGTTGACGGGAGACGCTTCGCTCATGCGCCGGCCGATGCAGCGGATCACCGAACCGTTAACGAAGATGGGCGCTTGGATTACAACGGCCGAGGGGGGGCGGGCGCCGCTCCGTATCCGAGGCGGCCAGCAATTGAAGGGAATTCGCTATGCCATGCCGGTGGCGAGCGCGCAGGTTAAATCCTGTTTATTGCTGGCGGGCCTCTATGCAGAAGGCGAGACTTGCATCATCGAACCGGCGCCGAGCCGCGATCACAGCGAACGCATGCTGGAAGCGTTCTCCCACCCGGTACGGCGAGCCGGCAATAGCATTTGTGTCGCCCCTGGAGGAAAATTGGCCGGGACCGATCTCGATGTGCCCGGTGATCTTTCCTCCGCAGCGTTCTTTCTGGTGGGCGCCGCCATTGCCGACGATTCGGACGTGACGCTGCGCCACGTCGGCATCAATCCCACCCGTACCGGCGTCATTGAACTAATGCGCCTGATGGGTGCTCGTATCGAAGTCCTTAACCAGCGCCGCGCGGGCGATGAGCCGGTTGCGGACCTGCGTGTCAGGTCGAGTCATCTGCGGGGCATTCAGATACCGGAGGATCTGGTGCCGTTGGCAATCGACGAATTTCCGGCATTGTTTATCGCCGCGGCCTGCGCCACAGGGGAAACGCGGCTTTCCGGCGCCGGAGAATTGCGGGTCAAGGAGAGCGACCGTATCCAGGCTATGGCGGACGGTTTGCAGGCGCTCGGTATCGATGCTCAGCCAACCGTTGACGGGATGATTATTCGGGGCGGTCTGATCGACGGCGGACGCATAGATTCGCACGGCGATCATCGCATCGCCATGGCTTTTTCCATTGCCGCTCTGCGGTCAAGCCGTGCGATTGAAGTCAAAGATTGCGAGAACGTCAACACATCCTTTCCTAATTTTGTCGAACTGGCGAACCGCCTCGGGCTGCGCCTGCACGTTTGCCACAGCTCAGCTTAAGGGGTCAGCCACCTCGTCAACAACAAACCAGCTATGAATATTGGCATTCCGGTTGTCACGATCGATGGTCCGAGCGGGGCGGGCAAAGGCACCGTTAGCCGCGCCATTGCCAAACGGCTCGGCTGGCATTATCTCGATAGCGGCGCGATCTATCGGGCGCTGTCGGTTGCGGTAGTGCAAAGGAACCTTCTTCCGGACGATGTCGGTCAAATCGCTCGGGTCGCGAAAGAGCTGGATCTGGCCTTTGGCTCTGACGAAACGGTCGCCGTGTTGCTGAATGGAACCGACATCACTGATCAGATTCAAAGCGAACGGTGTGGCAATCTGGCTTCCAGAATCGCGGCGTATCCCGCCGTTCGGCGCGCGCTGCTGCAGAAACAGCGGGAATTTCAAAAAGCGCCTGGTCTGGTTGCTGACGGACGCGATATGGGTACGGTCGTGTTTCCGCACGCCAAAACCAAGATATTTCTCACCGCCAATCCCAAGATACGCGCGTTGAGGCGTTATAAGCAGTTGAAAGAGAAAGAATTTGATGTTAACCTAGAAAACTTGATGAAGGAGCTTGCAGAAAGGGATCGACGGGATAAGGAGCGCACCGAGGCGCCGTTGCTGGCAGCCAAGGATGCCATACTCATCGATTCTTCTGCAATGACGATAGCGGAAGTTATTGACAAGTGCCTGCATCTGATTGCAAGCGGTCGATAACTCGAGTAGCTTTTCCCCGGTGTTGCGAGCGATTTTTGCTCGCAGCGATTGTAAAATTTAACATTCATGGTGGGTCGGGAGGTAATCTTCTCCGACCAAAGAAGAACGTATGATGAGCGAAAGCTTTGCAGAACTGTTTGAAGAAAGTTTGGCCAAATCGGAAATGCGTCCTGGAAGCATCGTCTCCGGTACGGTAGTCGATATCGGCAACGACGTCGTGGTCGTCAATGCGGGTCTGAAATCGGAAGGGGCTATTCCCAAATGGCAGTTTCTGAGCCCGGACGGGGAGCTTGAAGTGCAGGTCGGCGATCACGTCGAAGTCGCGCTGGATATGCTGGAAGATGGTCTCGGCGCTACCTTGCTGTCGCGCGACAAGGCGAAAAGGCAGAAAGTCTGGCAGGACTTGGAAAAGGCTTATGAGAACAATGAGAACGTCGTTGGCCGTATCACCGGCAAGGTGCGCGGCGGATTCACGGTGGCAATAGGCGCACTCCGCGCGTTTCTGCCGGGTTCACTAGTCGATGTGCGACCGGTGCGAGATACCTCTTTCCTGGAAGGCAAGGATATCGAATTCAAGGTCATCAAAATCGATCAAAAGCGCAATAATGTCGTCTTGTCCAGGCGTGCCATCGTCGAAAGCGAATACAGCGCCGAAAAAGAGTCTTTGTTAGAGAGTCTCCAAGAGGGCGCCGTTATTGCTGGCGTGGTGAAGAATCTGACGGATTATGGCGCCTTTATCGATTTAGGCGGCATCGATGGTTTGTTGCACATTACCGATATGGCCTGGAAGCGCGTTCGCCATCCATCTGAAGTCGTTCACATCGGTCAGGACATCAAAGTCAAGGTGCTCAAATACGATCGGGAGAAAAATCGCGTTTCGCTGGGCCTCAAACAACTCGGCGAGGACCCCTGGTTGAATATCTCACGGCGTTATCCGGCCGGCACCCGCTTGTTCGGCAAAGTCAGTAATTTGACCGACTATGGTTGCTTTGTGGAGCTCGAGGAAGGCGTCGAAGGCTTGGTGCATGTCTCTGAGATGGATTGGACCAACAAGAACGTCAACCCCGCCAAGATCGTTCAGCTAGGCGATGAGGTTGAAGTCATGGTGCTAGATATCGACGAGGAGCGTCGCCGGATTTCACTCGGCATGAAACAGTGCAGGCCGAATCCTTGGGAAGAGTTTGCCGCGACGTACAAGAAAGGGGATAAGGTCAAAGGTCACATCAAATCGATCACCGATTTTGGCATTTTCATCGGGCTCGAAGGCAATATCGACGGTCTCGTCCACCTTTCGGATATCTCTTGGACGGTACCCGGGGAAGAAGCGATTCGCCGTTATAAGAAAGGCGATGAAGTCGAAAGCGTTATTCTGGCGATCGATTCGGAGCGCGAGCGCATATCGCTGGGTATCAAACAACTGGAACAAGATCCGTTTCAAAATTATCTTGCAACGCACGAGAAAGGCGCGGTCGTTAACGGTGTCGTCAAAGAGGTTGACGCCAAGGGTGCGGTGATCGCGCTAGCAGATAGCGTTGATGGCTATTTGCGGGCATCCGAAATTCAGCGCGATCGACTCGAAGACGCGCGTGCGCAGCTTAGTGTGGGCGATCAGATTGAGGCTAAGTTCATTGGCGTCGACAAGAAGAACAAGACCATTTTGCTGTCGATCAAGGCCAAAGATCAGGAAGAAGAAGCTAGCGCGATCAAAGATTATTCACAGCAAGTAACTGGGGGGACGCCTACCCTGGGTGATATATTCAAAGAACAGATGGAAGATAAAGGCTAAGGTAAACAAGGGGGTGTACGCTTTTATATGGCCTTTGGTATATACCTTTTGGTATTTGGAAATTGACGGTGACTAGATCAGAATTAATCGAGTTGCTAGCCAAGAGGAACAGCCATCTTGCCTACAGAGATATCGAGATGGCGGTAAAATACATGATCGAGCATATGAGCGAAGCGCTTGCAACAGGGGATAGAATCGAAGTCCGCGGTTTCGGGAGCTTTTCCTTGCATTACAGGCCACCGCGTGTAGGGCGCAATCCGAAAACCGGAGATTCGGTTAACCTCGTCTCCAAGTTCGTTCCTCATTTTAAACCGGGAAAAGAACTCCGGGACAGGGTGAATAATGCTGTGGATAAGCGAAGCGCTAACAGCACGTATAGCGGTGAACATTCGAACTGAATGGGGGCGCAACTCATCAACTCGTGATCCATCGGCCAAATCGAGCGCCCTTGTCGAGAACATTGAGCCGACACTTGACCAGGTCGCGACCGGAGGTGGCTACGGTATTTGCATGAGGACGCTTCCTTCAAAGCTCGGCCATGCAAAACCTAACAAGATAGCGCGTTCCACGCTTCAATAAACTGCTTTCATCGGACTACAAGAACGCCGTAACGTGCAAATCCCACCGTTTGCTAAGTTCGCTTAATGTTGGAAATATTGGCGCTCCTGTTGCCAGTAGCCGCTGCATCCGGGTGGTACGCCGCCCGAAAGCATTATATCCAAAAACACCCTATCGATCAGCCCAAAAGCCATCGACAAGCCGTCCATCAAGGCCTGAACTACCTTCTAAGCGAAAAATCGGACGAGGCGCTCGAGGCACTCAGCAATTTGCTGATTACGGATTGTGAGACCATCGAGACTCATATTGCGCTCGGTAATTTATTCAGGACCCGGGGCGAAGTAAAGAAAGCCATCGATGTTCATCAAAATCTCATTAAACAAACGGCGCTGAGCGAGAGCCAGCGCGCCAGCGTGCTGTTCGAAGTAGGAATGGATTATATGTCCGCCGGTCTATTTGATAGGGCGGAAAACATTTTTAAGGATTTGACGCAGCGGAATTCACATCATCAATCCGCCCTCGAACAGCTATTACAGCTTTATCAGCAGGAAAAAAATTGGCATGGGGCGATTGAGTGTACTGCCGCGTTAAAACGGATAAACCGGGTTCCACGCGGAGAAACTACTGCACAGTTTCATTGCGAGCTGGCTTGGGAAGCGATGCAGGCGGAGCGCCCTCGAGAAGCTGTCGATTACGTGAAACAGGCCCTTAAGGAAGATCCGAAATGCGTCCGGGCTACATTGTTGCAGGCTCAGATTGAATTGCGCGATAGCCGCTTCCAGGCCGCCTTTCACACCCTAAAGCGTGTTGAATCCCAAGACCCCGCCTACCTAACCGAGATCATGCAACCCTTACTGGAATGTAACAGACATCTGGAAGACATCGATGCATTGATCGCTTATCTGGAATATTTACATCGCCACTATCAAGTCAATAACGTTTCCCTCTATCTATCCAATTTGATCAATCACAAAAGAGGCATCAATGCGGCCATACAGTTTATGCTCGAGCTAGTGCGCGACAATCCTAACCTGATGGCGTTGAGCAATTTGCTTAATCTGTTGATCACACGAGCGGAAGGAGAAGATCGATTTATTCTGATCAGGTTGAATGAATCGCTGAGCCAAATGTTGGCAGGCAGGTTGGACTATCAATGCTCGCAGTGTGGTTTTGCGTGCTCCGAGATGCACTGGCGTTGTCCCTCTTGCCTGTATTGGCAATCTGTCAAACCTGTCCGCTAGTGACCTACGCTCGAGACGGCCATAGTATAGATTTTACCTAAGTCTCCAGCTCCACCCCGGTAAGCCGTTCATTCAAGCCGTCTGTCACCCGTAAAGGTGACAATACCTACGCCTCCTGTCTCGATACGTAGTGATCCTCCAGTTGTAATTTTCAAGGGGCAAAATGCGACTTGCGTGAGGTGCGATTTCGCTATCGAACGCCCGGTTTTCCGGTTAGCGTTTCTATAACTCGGCGGGCAGCGCTCGTCTGGGATTCAGCCAGCCGACCATTGATTGCTTTTGACTTACAGTGAAGGAGTCCTCTGATGGGAACACGGATCAATCAGCTTCCGATCGTCAAAGTTATTGATGGCGATACGGTTAAAGTGCGCATCGACACTAAAGATGAGTCTCTGCGCCTTGCCTGTGTAGATACCGAGGAAAGCCAGCCAGGCGGCTCAAAACCGGTTACCAAAGCTGGCAAGGCCGCATCCGAAATGGCGAAAGCGTATTTCAAGACGCGGGATGGCAGTCTGGCGCACGTGGATATCGAGTTCGATACTGAGGATCCGGTCGAGGTCTGTCTGGTCAAACATCGCGATAACTATGGGCGGCTCCTGTGCTATGTCCATAAGGGAAAGGAAAATTATAACGTGAAGCTGGTACAGGAGGGTTGGAGCCCGTATTTTGTGAAATACGGTCGTTCGCGCATCTATCACGAATCGCTACTCCGTGCGGAAGCAGAGGCGCAGGCATGGGAGCGGCCGATCTGGGATCCTGGCTTCGACGCCGGCGGCCCTGCTCGCGATTATCGGGCATTGCTGCCTTGGTGGGGATTACGGGACTCGATCGTGCAAGATTTCCGTTTGGCCGATTCTGCCAATGTGCTGTCAGTGCGGCTCGATTATCAGAGGCTTCAAGCCGCCGCGAAGCAAAATGAGTCGGTAACGGTATTCTCCGATATTCAACAAGGCATCAAACCAAGACCGGGCGATGGAGCGCTAATCTACGCGGGTTCACCGGGTCAGCCGTTCAACTTGTGGATTCCTCGTGCCCGGGATGAAGACAGGATTCCGCTGGTACGGCTAATCAAAACGCGCTACGCCATCGAGGGCGGCCGCAACTACGTCTATGTCAGCGGCCACGCCGAAACGTTCAAGGACATTCCGCAAATCGTCCTGACCGAACTCGGTCAACTTTCCGATTTGCCGCCATAAAACCGCCCCATTACCTTACTATTATTCCGGCCCGAAAATACCCCCCTGGTATTTCGGGCCATCGCCAAGGCCGGTACACGCCCAGCCTTGGCTCACACGGCTTGGCGCCTCGCTTTCGGCTCTCGGACCCTTTATTAACCCGGCCTAATTAAGGGCCGGATTAATAAAGACGGTTCAGCGATCCCTATCTCTTGATTGCCATGGCTAGCCATGAATCGGCGGGTCGAAGAAGCATGCCTGAGTATGTCCGGTCGATCGCCACCTTGTCCTTGAGCCGATAGATTTTCGATTTTTCAAGCCCTGCTTTCGCTCTGAGCGCCAAATCGAGCGAGATTTTCTCAGGGATGTATGGCTGAGGCAGGTTGACCGCAACCCCCCCTTGCTTTGCCGGCCACATTACCCAAAAATGGTCTTGTGGTGTCAGTAACAGCTTGTCTAAATAAAGAAATCGATCGATCGTAGCTCTGTTGACAGTTACCGAGCCCAAACGAGGGCGGTGACAAACTGAAGAAACCCCGTGCAAGTGCGGGCACTTTGCTCGAAGCGGGAAACCACCGGCCGATAGCCTTGAGCTTGCGCGAGCAGCGCTTGAAGACACAATTCCTGTCGCCGCTCCGAAAAGCCGCGAAGTTCCCCTTTTCACCGCATAATGTCGACAGAACCAAGTCATCCTGCACGAATAAGCATACGACTTAGCCAGTATCTCCACCCCTCATGCGACTAGACAGAATCAAACTCGCGGGTTTCAAGTCTTTTGTAGATCCCACCACTTTGATGCTCAAGAGCAATCGGGTAGGCATCGTCGGTCCGAACGGCTGTGGCAAATCCAATATTATCGATGCCGTGCGTTGGGTGATGGGCGAGAGTTCGGCCAAACATTTGCGCGGCGAGACGATGGCGGACGTCATTTTCAATGGTTCATCTTCGCGCAAGCCGGTCGGTATGGCGTCGGTCGAATTGATTTTTGATAACAGCGGGGCCCCAACGCCGAGCCCCTATGCGAGTTACCAGGAAATCTCGATCAAGCGGCAGGTTTCACGGGACGGGCAGTCGGTCTATTTGCTCAATGGCTCCCGCTGTCGCCGCAAGGATATTATCGACATTTTTCTGGGCACGGGCCTCGGTGCGCGCAGTTACGCCATCATCGAACAGGGCACGATATCCCGCCTCATCGAAGCCAGGCCGGACGAGTTGAGGGAAGTCATCGAGGAAGCGGCCGGTATTTCCAAATACAAGGAGAGGCGACACGAAGCCGAAATTCGCATGCGGCATACGCGAGAAAATCTCGACCGGCTGCAGGACTTGCGCGATGAAGTGGCGAAACGACTCGACCAGCTCCAGAGGCAGGCGCAAAAAGCAGAACAATACGCGGAGCTGAAACAGCAACAACGGCGCCTGAGGCAGGAAGTCCTGGCGCTGCGCTGGCGGAACTACAATCTCCTTTACCAGCGAGATCAGGCTGATATAGCCGAGATCGAGCAGGCGCTCGATGCCTTAGCGGCAGAACAACAGCGCTGCGATGAGTCTTTGCATGAGGCCACAGAGCAACAGCAAGCCCTGCAGCGAACACTGAATACGCAGCAAGGGCGGTTTTATGCATTGAGCGGGGATATCAGCCGTCTCGATCACACCATCAAACATGCCCAGAAGCTGAGCGAGGAGAAGCATCGGGAACTGGAGCGTCTAGCAGCGGAAAATAAGCGATTACTGTCCGATCACCAGCAGGATAAGCAGCAGGTGGAAACCATTCGGCAGGAATTGACGGCGGCCGATGCCGACTATCGGCAGGCGCAGGCGAAGGAAAGTCGTCTGCTACAAAGCAGGATAGATGCAGAGCGATCCGCTGCACTCTGGCGTGAGAGCTGGGATCAATTGAAAAATAAACTGGCCGGGTTCACGCAACAGGCCGAAGTGCAGCGCGCGCGCATACGCCAGCTTGAAGATCAAATTCGTCAATCCAACACAAGGCACGAGCGGCTCATAGCCGAGCAGCACGAGTTGGAGAAACGCTTGACGAATGAGACGACACATGAACTTACCGAAGCGGTGGCTGAGCTAACAGCGACCCGCAACGCGCTCCAGGTCGAACTGAAAGCGCTCAGCCAGGCCATCGCCGAGCACACCGCTCGGTTAAGCAAATATCGGCTGCAATTGAACCGAATCCGCCACGAATGGCACCCCTTGCGAGGAAGAATCGCGTCACTCGAAGTGTTGCAGTGTCACGCGATGGGCAAGGATAAAACCAGGTTGACCACATGGCTGGACGCTCTGAAGTTGGGAGACGTACGCCGCTTGGCTGAATATTTGGCTGTCTGCCCGGGCTGGGAAACGGCGACCGAAAACGTGCTTAATGTTCATTTGCAGGCAGTTTGTCTGGAGGACGCCGGTCAGGTCGTGCCCCACTTGACCGATCTTCCGGAAGAGACGGTCGCTTTTTTTGAAATGCGGCCGTGCTCGCGATCTGATGAAACGACCGTCGAAGCCAAAAAGCTGATCGACCACATTCAATCGCCCTGCAACCTACAAGCTTTGCTGTCCGGCGTATACTGCGCGAACGATGTGCCCAGCGCCAGAGCGCTCTGCGCCCGTCTTAAGGAAGGTGAATCGGTCGTCACGCCCGATGGCACTTGGCTCGGACCCGGCTGGATCGTGTGTAACAAAAAGGCTGACGGCAAGGCGGGCATCCTCCAGCGCGAGCGTGAATTGCGCGACTTGAAAGTGCATGAGCGAACGCTTGAGGCGGAGTGCGGAGTGTTGGAACAGCAATCGTGCGCCGCCGAGCAAACGCTGAAGTCAGCGGAAATCCGGCGGGAAGAACTGCAGCGAAGGGACCGTCAGATCGGCAGCGAACTCGCACGCGAAAAAACCACGCTCGGCGTCGCGTTGGTGCGGCGCGAACAGACGGAAAAACGCCTGGTCCAGCTCGATAGCGAACTTAAGGACAGCCTGGCAACCCGATCGCTCAACGCCGAACAACGAGCTGAAGCAGAGAGGCTGCTGCTGCAGGCGGATCGCTCGATCGCGCAGCTCGCGCAGGAAGAGCTCGCTTTGAGCGAACGCCAGCGAGCCGTAGACGCGCGGTTGCAACAGGCCCGATCGGCTTACGAGGAGGCGCGTGCCGAGACGCACCGATTGAGCAGTTGCCTGGACACGCTGAAATCGTCCGAATCCTTTGCATTGAAGCAAATGGCCCGGGCCCAGCACCACTGCGAGGAGACTGCCGAAAGGCTGATAGCGCTGGAAGGTCAGCTCGCCGAGACTGGATCGCTCGATCGGGAGGTGAGCGAACTTGAAAGGCTCATCAGCGAGCGATCCACCGTCGAGCAGGCGCTATCAGACACGCGAAGTCAGTCGAGCGAAGCGGAGGCGGCGATTCGTGTGTGGACGGAACGGCGCATTAAATTGGAGCACGACCTTGACGAGCGTAAGCAACAACTCGCTCGGTTACGCCTACAGCAGCAGTCGACCGCGGTTCGCCAACAGACAGTCTGTGAACAATTGGAAGAGCTCCAGGCGACGCCGGAGCAGATTTTGGCCGGTCTCGAGGAAGAGGCGGATGATCAGCGCTGGCAGGAAAGAATCAATCAAGTGGGCGAAAAGATTGCGAAGCTCGGCGCGATCAATTTGGTAGCGATAGAAGAATTCAAGAGCCAGACGGAACGCCTGCAGTTTCTCGATCAGCAGCACCAGGATTTGACTCAATCCATGGCGATGCTGGCGCAGGCGATACAGAAAATAGATGGAGAATGCAAGGCGCGGTTTAGGGAAACGTTCGACCGCATCAATGCCGGACTCAATACCATGTTCCCGAAGTTATTCGGAGGTGGTGAGGCCTATCTGGAATTGGACGACCGCGATTTGCTCGAAACCGGCGTCAGCATCATGGCCCGGCCGCCCGGTAAGCGTAATGCCTCCATCCACCTGTTGTCCGGGGGTGAGAAGGCATTGACCGCCGTGGCATTGGTTTTCGCGGTGTTCGAGCTCAATCCGGCGCCCTTCTGCCTGCTCGATGAAGTGGACGCGCCGCTCGATGATGCGAACGTCGGCCGCTTTAGCCAGTTGGTGAAAGATATGTCGGAAACGGTACAATTCCTTTTCGTTTCGCATAACAAGGCCACTATGGAGATCGCCGAACACTTGACCGGCGTCACGATGAAAGAGCCGGGCGTGTCTCGCATCGTGGCAGTAGACATCGATGAAGCGGTAAAGCTGGCAGTAGTGCGAGGTTGACGATGGATAGAGACACAGTACGTTTGATTTTGCTGGTGATCGGCATCGCCGTAATCGCAGGAATCTATATCTGGGGCCGCTCCAAAGACCGCATCGTCAGCGGCAGGGACGATCCCCGCGATACCGACGCGGCCGAAGACATCGAGCCATTTTCGCTGAACCCGGCCGCAGAGGAGGCGGCCGAGATCGAAGTCGAGTCATTCAGCTCTTCCCGAACGGCCGCTCCCAGGACGGCTCAACAAGGGGAGGAGGCCGCCGCCGAACAAGAAGACATCTACGTCGCGAGCCGCAGAAAAGGCCAGATTACCTATCCGCAAACGCGCCCGACGTGGATTCCCCAGGAAAACAAGCCCGCCGCGTCCAGAGCCGATATTCCGCGGCTGATACAACTCAGCGTCATCGCTCGAGCGGACAATGGATTCTCCGGCGAGGAACTCGTCGAAGCACTGACCGATCTCGGCTTGAAGTTCGGCGAGATGGGCATTTTCCATCGCTATTGCAATTACCGCAAAGACGCGGCCTTCAGTGTAGCCAGCCTGGTGGAACCGGGCACTTTCCCGATGGACGAGATCAGCTCCTTCAGGTGCCCGGGCGTCGTGCTGTTCTTTGCACCATCCAAAGTACAGGATCCTCTGATCGCCTTCGACCAACTGGTACATACCTGCCACGAACTCGCTGTACGCCTACAGGGCATCGAGTGGGACGATGCGCGCAAACCGCTTACGCTGCAAAAGATAGCCGGCTTACGCAACGCGCTTGAAGACGCGTATTAATCAGCATGCGGGCTCCCGATTCAGCCAAACAGCGCGCAGACTATCTGCGGCAACAGATCGAGCTGCACAATCGCCATTATTATCAACTGGATGACCCGCTGATCTCGGATGCTGAATATGACCAGCTTCTTCGTGAACTCCAGCAGATCGAACAGGACTACCCGGAGCTAGTCACACAGGACTCGCCGACCCGACGCGTTGGCGTAGCGCCGCTCAAGCTATTTGCCGCCGTCCGCCACGAGCTCCCCATGCTGTCGTTGGAGAACGCTTTTTCAGAACAGGATGTAGCCGCGTTCGATCGGCGTGTACGGGAGCGGGTTCAGCTCGAAACCGTCGAATACATCGCCGAGCCCAAGCTGGATGGCCTAGCGGTCAGCCTGATCTACGAGCGCGGTAGGTTGGTTCGGGCAGCTACCCGTGGCGACGGGCATACGGGTGAGGACGTCACCCAGAATGTCCGGACGATTCGCGATATTCCGCTCAAGTTGGCCGGCGAAGGCTATCCGGAACGCCTGGAAATCCGGGGCGAAGTCTTCATGCCCAAGAAAAACTTTCTGGCGTTGAACGATCGCGCCAGGGAGCGGGGGGAGAAAGTGTTTATGAATCCGCGCAATGCCGCTTCCGGTAGCCTGCGTCAGCTCGATCCGAAGATTACAGCGGCGCGCCGGCTGGGTTTTTTTTGTTACGGCCACGGCATTTATCCGGCTGATCGCTTGCCGGAGAGGCAACAGGAGTTGCTCGCCCAATTCGCGTCCTGGGGCTTGCCGGTCAATCGTGAAATAGAGGTAGTGCAAGGCCTTGCCGGTTGCCTTGATTATTATCGGCGCCTCCTCGCTTGCCGTCACGATTTGCCGTACGAAATCGATGGCGTGGTGTATAAAGTCAGCCGCTTCAGCCTGCAGGCGAAGCTGGGTGTTGGGGCACGCGCTCCGCGCTGGGCGATCGCGCACAAATTCCCCGCCGAGGAGTCGACGACCCGCGTGACGGCAATAACCGTGCAGGTAGGACGCACCGGCGCATTGACCCCAGTAGCCTGTCTGGAACCCGTCTTTATCGGTGGTGTCACTGTGACCCATGCCACCTTACACAATGTAGGCGAAGTCCATAGGAAGGATATACGCATCGGCGATACCGTGGTGATCCGGCGTGCTGGCGATGTCATACCCGAGATCGTCAAAGTGATCCTGGAGAAGCGGCCAGCTCGCACCGAGATTTTCACCATGCCGGCACGGTGTCCCGTCTGCGGCTCGGATACCATCTCGATACCCGGTGAAGCGGCCGTGCGCTGCAGCGGGGGACTCTTTTGCCCTGCTCAGCATAAAGAGTCGATCAAGCATTTTGCGTCGCGTAAAGCGATGGATATCGAAGGGCTAGGCGATAAGCTGATCGATCAGCTATTGGCTAAAAACTTCATCCGTACGGTGGCCGATCTTTACCGATTGAGCGCCGATGAGCTGGCACGGCCGGACCGCATGGGGAAAAAATCTGCCGACAATCTCATACAGGCGCTGGAGAGAAGTAAACAAACCACCCTGGCACGGTTTCTTTACGCTTTGGGAATCCGTGGAGTCGGTGAAATCACCGCACAGACCTTGGCGAGTCATTTTCACACGCTGGAAAATATCAAAAACGCGGACGAAAAAGCGCTACAGGACGTGGCAGATATCGGCCCGGCCATCGCCCGCAGCATCTTTACCTTTTTTCGCCAGCCACACAACCTTGAAGTCATACGGCAGCTCTTGGAGGCCGGCGTGCGCTGGGACGAGGCGCCTGCGAGAGTGGGCTCCTTGCCGCTGAGAGGTCGTACATTCGTCATCACTGGTAGCCTTTCGTCAATGACGCGAGAAGAAGCCAAGGCGAAACTTCAAACACTGGGCGCAAAGGTCACCGAGAGTATTTCGCAAAGCACCGATTATCTCGTGGTAGGCGCTGCACCCGGCTCAAAGTTAACCAAGGCATTGGAATGGGGTGTCGAGGTGATCGATGAAAAAAAGCTTTTGCATCTCCTCGATAGGAGCGATACGCAAACGCAACAGTAAATCGTGGGCGGCACCGTCTATCGTCCCGTCTATCTGGCATTTGCTTCCCCATCGTTCGGTTGTTCGGCCCTGTGATGAGGGTGTTTTGGGCCGCGGCGCCCATCGCTAGGGCGCTGCCCCACGGACGCGAAAATCGGGCGGGTCACGATTGCGCCTCGGGCTTTTAGCTGCTAGCATGGAGCCAAAGCCAGCCCGTTGCTCGATCTTGCTAGATCGGATTCGGCTCCCCCGCTGACACGTTTTGCAACGTGTTACTCGCATTCGAGCTTGCTGACTTAAGGCGCTCAAGCGTTATTACGGCTGGATGCGGGATGAGAAATTCAATAAGAAGAATGTATGAGAGGCTGCCTATCCGGACATTTCTGGGTGGGCCGCTCGGCTTTTTGGCGTGGAGCATATCCGGCGCGAGCGCCATCGCGATCGCGATCTGGGGACTAGAAGCCGTCGCGTTACCCCTGTTAATGCTGAAAACCGCATCTTGGGGAATATGGGGATTTGGCGTAGTTCGCCAGTCACGCGAGTCAAGAGCGCGTGATCGAAAAATGCAAACCGGCTAATATCCGGCCGTTGCAGCTCGCTCTGGTCGGTCCTTTATCGGCACATGTCTCAGGATGCCGTAACCCGCCAGTCGATGCTACTTGTCTCTGTCTGCCGGGCTAGAACCGTCCGGCATGCGCTCGCCTGAATATCGATTGTCAGGATCTCCGGGCTCTGGCTTCTTCTGCTCGCTCCAGGCCACCAGCGCCGCGCCCGCTACGATAAGAATGACGCCGCCCCACCGCAGCGCGGTGATTTCCTCGTGCCGGACGAACCGTGCCGCGAATACCGTGATCACGAAGCCCAACGAAGTCAGCGGCCAGATGAGGCTGACATCTCGTTGCGAGAGCAGATACAGCAGGATGCCGAAGAACAGCACCAAAAACAGGACGCCCAGCAGAATATGCTTGTTGGTTACGCCATGAGCAATCAGGCGACCCAGCGCGCTCGGGGTAAACTGCTTCACCTCGCCGATTTCGTGTAAGCCATGACTCAATAGCACGACGCCGACAGCCTCCAGCACCAGGCCGATTAACAGGACCGTGAGAACTTTTAGCATGTCGTCAACCGTAGGTTTGGAGTGAAGGCTCCTGCGGGGCGGAGAGCTTCATGCCGCATCAGCGCGAAAGACGTTCCTACCCTGTTCGCGCCCTGTTCGCGGACCAAGACTGTTGCTACTCGGGCGCCTCAATGCTGGCCTCTCGTTTGCCCGGCACTTTGCCATCGAGGACGCAGGCGACGCTCATATCTCCCATCAAATTGACCATGGTCCGGCAGCGGTCGAGGAACCAGTCCACCGGTAAGAGAAAGGCCACGTACTCGGTCGGCAGTCCTACCGCTTGAAACACGAGGACCATGGTGACGAGACCGGCTTCCGGGATCCCCGGCGCGCCGACTGAGGCGAGTACTGCCATCACGGCAATGACAGGCTGCTGCGCGAGAGGAAGCGGGTGACCCAGTGCCTGGGCAATGTACATCGGCCCCATGGCCTCATAGAGCGCCGTGCCATCGTTATTGAAATTACTGCCAACGAGCGCGCCTAGTGACGCCGATTCCTCGCGCAGCCCGATATTTTCCCTAAGGCACGTAAAATTCAGGGGCGCTGTGGCCGTCGAACTGGCCGTCGAGAAAGCGGTGATCAACGCCTCTGCCCCACCACGGAGGAACTGCATTGGGCTGACCCAGGACTGAAAATGAACGCGCAGGAGGTAATAACACGCTTGCAGGAAGAGCGCGAGCAACACCGCCGCGATGAATCCCAGCAACGAGACAAACGGATTCAACCCCTGAGTGGCCACGACATTGGTAACGATACCGAACACCGCAAGGGGTATCAAGGCGATGATCCAATGCAGCGCTATCAGAAGAGCGCTATAAAGGGCTTCAAAGAAGCCAGTTATGGACTGGATACCGATCTCGCCATTTTGCGTCTGCTGTTCTCGCACGCGGCGCAGCGCGATGCCAAGCCCTAGAGCGATCACGATGGCGGGGATTATCTCCTGGCGCCCGGTCTCCCAGTTCGGCACCAGCGATCCCACAAAACTCTCCGGTATCTTCTTTTTCAGCTCCTCCCACATATCGAGTGACGGAAGACTATAGCTCGCCGGCTCGAGCGCGGCGAACCGCCCGGGTGCGATTACATTGCCGACGAGTAGTCCGATCGCGATCGCGACGAGCGTATTGGTCAGGAGTAAGCTGAACAGCCGCTTTCCGGAGCGCGCGTTGACCTTCGCTTTTAGCAATACGTGGACGATGGCGACGAAGATGAGGGGCAGAGCGATCATGGTGAGAAGCCGCAGGATCAGTTTGCCGATATCCGCAAAGTACTTGCCAACGGCCGACGCTTCTGCCTCCGGAACGGTATGATTGATGAAGAAACCGGCGGCGATGCCGAGCAACATGGCACCGACGATACGGGCATACAGCGGAGTGCGCCCCCACCATGCCAGGAAACCGCGCCGGGCGGTTACGCCGGGTAAACGATTGGCAGCGTTACGGTCCATCGTTATTGTGCGGTCCGCTGGATCCCGATCATCGCATAGCGGCGCCCGTCGAGGTAGAACCCGTTCCAGTATCCGGGGCGCCGCGCTGCACCAGATGAGTCATGAGCTCTCAATTGTGGCATGATCGCTAAGATGCTCCGGCACATCGTCGCATCATACGCCCGTTCGGGTCGCGATACAGCACCGCTGTTATCAACCATCTTTGGCCGGTCTTGCCCGTACCGGGCATTCGCGGCTCGCTCCTGGCGAACACACCGTGCAGCGCGCCGAAGGCCAGATTGTCGCACCTAGCCTGCCACAGCTTAAGTAAGCGATTTTTAACCGGATCGGTGGGCCGACGCATCCTTTCAACTAAGCTAGCGCTCCGAGTGAAAGCCTTCATGCGGTGAGCAGAGAGAGCGCGCACGCATGTCGCCATGGCGTCCTCCCGGGCTGCTCAAGGCTCACTTCGCTCAAATCGTTCTACGCTGTTAGAGAGGGATTTCGTTGTCCGAAAAGAAGGCTCTCGGATTTGACGGCGGTGCGGCAACCGTCGCTGAGAAGGGCAGCTAGGACCGCGCCTGTATCTGCAGCGCTTCGTCGGCGCGCTGTGCGGGCTCCGTTGAACTGGCGGAAAACGGTGCTATCCCCGATGCAACCATTTTTACCTCCGATCTGCCGTCAATGGCGTCCTCATTGACAACGCAGCGTTTAACGTTGGACAGGGAGGGAATGTCAAACATGGGCTTGCGCAGGACATGCTCCAGGATACCGCGCAGTCCACGGGCGCCGGTATCGCGCTCGATGGCTTTCTTGGCGATGCGCGTAAGGGCTTGCTCGGTGAATTCGAGTTCCACGCCTTCATAGGCGAACAGCTTCTGGTACTGGCGGATAAGCGCATTCTTGGGTTCGGTCAGAATACGGATCAAGGCCTCCTCATCCAGCGGTTCGAGCGGAGCCAGAACCGGAAGGCGGCCGATCAGTTCGGGGATGAGGCCGAAGCGGCGCAAGTCCTCGGGCTGAGTTTCGTTAAGGAGTGCTTCGAGTTCCGGTTTCTGGCTGTCGCCGACCGGGCTGGCGTGGAAACCGATGCCGGCATCGTTCGGTGTGAGGCGCTTGGCGACGTGCTTCTCCAAGCCGGGGAACGCCCCGCCGGCGACAAAGAGGATATTGCGCGTGTCGATGACCGCCTCGTCGCTGTTACCTTCGCGTTGTTTTTTTCCCTTGAGCGAGATCTTGACCTGGGAGCCTTCTACTAGGCGCAGCAAAGCCTGCTGCACGCCTTCGCCCGAAACATCGCGCGTATTGATCTGCAATTCCGGGCTACGCGCCAGTTTATCCACTTCGTCGAGATAGACGATACCCCATTCGGCCTTTCCTATATTGCCTTCCGCCACGTCGAGCAGCCGCACCAGAATGTTTTCGACGTCGTCTCCGACGTAGCCGGCTTGGGTCAAGGTCGTGGCGTCGGCCACCACGAACGGCACGCCGACGATCTTCGCCAGGGTCGCGGCCAGCAAAGTCTTGCCGGTACCGGTCGGGCCGATCAGCGGGATATTGGATTTGCCGAGTTCGACGTCATTGTGCATATCATTACTGCAGGCGGCATCACCGCTCTCGTGCCTGAGGCGCTTGTAGTGGTTGTATACCGCAACCGCGAGGATTTCCTTGGCGAGTTCCTGGCCGACCACGTAGCTGTCAAGCGTCTTCTTGATTTCAGCCGGCTTCGGGATCGAACCTTGCAGCTCGCTGAGGACGCGCCGGCGTCCCCAGTTGGTGACAACCTGATCGGCGAGTTTGACGCAGGCTTCGCAGATCGCCCCTTCCGCGCCCGCGATGAGCGGAATGGACGGCTTCTGTTCGACTCCACAAAAGGAACAGTGTGTATGGCCGGAGGATGGGGTTTCGCTACTCATGATCTGCACTCTCCCGCGTGCGGGGGTTTCAGGTTGGCGATCCATTGGCGACGGCGGTTTTCCTGGATGCGCTCGATGAGGAGCGCGCGAATCTGTGGCGCAGCTTTTTCCATGGAAATGCTCTCCGGATGCCGGATACCTTTACACAACAATAGATGGAATCCCATCTCCGATTCCAGCACCTGACTGATCTGACCGACGCGCAATTCGAACAAGGCTTCCTCAAGCGCGGGATAGAGCTGACCGCGCCGCACGAGACCGATGCGTCCAGCCCGCATGGCCGTCGGGCACTCGGAGTTTTTCTGCGCCAGTTCCCCGAACAGTTTGGGCTTCTGCACCAGCCGCTCGGCGATTCGCTCGATTCGCTCCCGTGCGCGCGTGCGGGTATTTTCCGGAAAGTCGTCGTTGATACTGATCAGTATGTGATAAGCCTCGCGCCGCTCAGGCAATTGAAACGTATGCAAATGGGCGTGGTAGTAAAGGGCGATATCGACGTCGCTGACGTCCCCGCTGCCGGCGGCGACCGTTTTGAGCACGGCGTTCACCTTGCACTGCCGCGCCAGCGCCCGTTTCAGAGACGGCTCATCCAGATCGTTATTTCTAAGGGCGGATTGAAACGATGCCTCATCAGCATAGCGCGTGCGGATTTCCCCCACCGCTCGATCGACGGCTTCATCGCTGATGCTCACCCGGGACGCTTCCGGTGCGTTGAGAATGCGATTTTCGATCACGGCCTCCCGTTGCGCTTGCCGCCGCGTCTGTTGCAGCTCGTGCGCAGCGAGCTCGGCGGGCGGCTTGTCGAACAATGCCTGGGCCGCCCGTAAAACCATGTACGGCATCTCTGCCGGGAGAGCGGACCGCCTAGCGATGTCCATTGCAAGCCTCGTTGCTCGCTTGCTCAGTGACCGGCGATAGTGCGCTTTCCGGCACTAGCAGGGTGCGGCCCGGAAAGCGGACATGGTATGAGACCCGCTTGGAGTCCGCTTCACGGATCACCTTGAGAATCTCCCCTTCGGCGCCTTGGGGCGCGATGATTTCACCGCGCACGGCGAGGCTGATCTGACTCGAAACCTTGTCGCGAAATTCGAAGCGACTCGGCGTCCAAGGTGCATCGGCGGGGATCAGTTCTTCTTCCCGGCAGCCCACCAGACGCTGTTCCTCAATGAAATGCACCGAGTAAATGACCTGGGTCCTGCAGGAAAGTGCCCACGTTGACCACATAGCCCACGCTGCCTCGTCGCACCAGAAAATCGCCGGTATCCATACCAGGATACGTGCCGTCGTTGCGGACGTTGCGAATGACCCGCACCGCAACCCCGTAATTGTAGCGCTGCGCATTCATGGCGGCGCATCACTTCAGAATATCGCCGACGGGGACGAACGTGGTTTGCGGCTCGTGCATGTGGAAGACCTTAAACACTTTCTCGGTGAGCGCATCGGACTCCACGAAATCCCGGTAGGCCCGCGCCATCAACCGGCAGTGGACCGCCCGTTTGGCCTCTTCATCCTCCGGCATCGAGTCGGCGCCTTGCGCCAAGTAATCGTGAAAACGCTGCAGAATGTGTAGTCGATTCACGTGCACCACGCCGGGGTCATATTCCAGTCCGAAGTAAGTGAGAATATCTTCCGCCGATTCGAGCGTTGCCAAATCTTCTTCCAGACTCATGGGTTTAACTCCTCGTCATAAATGATCAGGTAGGCGCGCTGTGCCCGCCCAGCTCTACGTCTTCGATCACTTGCAGCAGTTGCCTGGCGCCCAGTCGGTTCTGACTGTCCAGCTCGGTCAACTTGCGCAAGATAGCCTTGCCCTCTTCATGTAGGCCGAGGCGCAGTTTCAGATACGCGACCGCCTTCAGGGCTAACAGATAAAAGCGCAGCATCGCCATTGAATGCAACGCCGCCCGGCCGATGTGGAGCTCGCTGAGCATTCGCCAGTCCAGTGGAAAGGACAGCTTTCGGGCCGATTTCGCGAGGACGCGATCGGCGATATTGAGGGCGTCGTTCAAACGGTGCTGATAATAGTAAAAGCGGTAGAGTGCCACTAATACAGTCAGCGAGTCGGGCGCCCTGGAAAGGGCTTCGCGTAGCGGGTTTTCTGCCGAGCCTTCCGCGTATCGGCTGGCCGCGAGCCGGATGAGATCGCTCACCCCTGGGGCGAGGGATTCCTCGAAATAAAGGCTCTGTCCTTCGAAATCCAAAAGGTCCATTTATGCTCTCGCAACGGGCTGAACACGCGAGGCGGTCGCCTGATTGTGACAGGTGTCGTCGGCCTCGCAGGCACCACAGGCGGTTTCGTTGCGGAACCTGTCGCTAAGCTGCTCTTCCAGCTTGTCGAGCCGATCCATGAGGCAGGCCAGGGCCTTGCCAACGGGGTCCGGAATGAGGTGGTGATCGAGATTTATGCCGCGCGAGGGTTGGATCTGGACGCCCTTGCGCTGAATGATCCGGCCCGGAATGCCGACCACCGTACAGCAGGGCGGCACATCCTTGGTGACTACCGAATTCGCCCCAACTCTGACTTGATCGCCGAGGATGATAGGTCCCAGTATTTTTGCACCGGCGCCGATCAGGACGCCATTGCCGATCGTGGGGTGGCGTTTTGCCTTATTCCAGGACGTGCCGCCCAGGGTCACTCCATGGTAAAGCGTGACATCATCGCCGATCTCCGTGGTCTCCCCGATCACCACGCCGGCACCATGATCAATAAAGAAGCGCCTGCCAATGTGGGCGCCGGGGTGGATATCCACGTTCGTCAGCCAGCGTCCGAAGAACGCAAGCCACCGGGCCGATAGCTTCCATCCTGCGGTCCACAGGAAATGGCTGACGCGATAGAGCAATATGGCGTGAACCCCAGGATAGGTCAGGAGAATTTCGATTCGGCTGCGCGCGGCGGGATCGCGCTCGAAGACGCAGCCGATGTCTTCCCACATGCGCGCCGCCAGTGGCCCGCCCAGACATTTTTGCGCCATGAAGATGCTCACCAC
>CADDZF010000008.1 GCA_902812445.1 Methylococcaceae bacterium
GTGCTCGTCGGCGTCGGCGATGACCTCATCGTCGCGCACCGAACCGCCGGGCTGGATAACTGCGGCCACGCCCACTTCGGCAGCAGCGTCGATGCCATCACGGAACGGAAAGAAAGCGTCCGACGCCATGACCGAGCCGTGCACCGGGAGCCCTCCATCGAGGGCTTTGAGTGCGGCGATGCGGGCGGAATAGACGCGGCTCGTCTGTCCCGCGCCGATGCCGACGGTCTGCAGGTCCTTGCAATAGACGATGGCATTGGACTTGACGAACTTGACCGTTTTCCAGGCGAACAAAAGGTCATTCATTTCCTCTTCACTGGGGCTGCGCCGGGTGACCACGCGCACGTCGCTGCGTTCGACTGCACCCGTATCGCGGTCCTGCACCAGCAGGCCGCCGGTCACTCGCTTGAAATCCCAGTGCGTTTTCGCGACCTCCGCCCATGGGCCGCAATCCAGCACGCGCACGTTTCGTTTGGCGGCCAAAACTGCAAGCGCCTCGGCGGCAACGCCCGGCGCGATGATGACTTCGACGAACTGGCGCTCGACAATGGCGCGCGCGGTGTCGACGTCCAAAGCCCGGTTTAGCGCGATGATACCGCCGAAGGCTGATGTCGGGTCAGTGGAATAAGCCCGTTGGTAGGCTTCGGCCAAGGTTTTGCCCTGGGCTACGCCGCAGGGATTGGCGTGTTTGACGATGACGCAGGCCGGCGCCTCGGGAAAGGATTTGACGCATTCCAGCGCGGCATCGGCATCGGCGATATTGTTATAAGAGAGTTCCTTGCCTTGCAACTGCTTGGCCAGCGCGATGCTGCCCGCCGGTGCTGCGGGCTCGATATAGAACGCCGCCTGCTGGTGCGGGTTTTCGCCATAGCGCAGGGCCTGGGCTTCTAGGAAGCGCAAGAGCAGACGTTGTGGAAATCTCGGGCGCTCGTGCTGGCATTCAGCCAAATAACCGGCGATCGCACCATCGTACCAGGCGGTATGGCGAAAGCTCTTGGCGGCCAGGCGGAACCGGGTTTCTTCGGTCAGCGACCCCTGATGCTGCTCAAGTTCGGCGAGAATCTCCGGATAATCGACGGGGTCAACCACCACGCCTACCGAGGCATAATTTTTCGCGGCCGCGCGCAGCATGCCGGGTCCGCCGATATCGATCTGCTCTACCGCCTCCGCTAGGCTACAGGCGGGCTTCGCGATGGCAGCCTCGAACGGATACAGACTGACGACCACCAGGCCGATGGGCCTGATGCCGTGTACCGCCATGATCTCATCGTCGATGCCGCGCCGCCCCAGGATGCCGCCGTGTATTTTTGGATGCATCGTTTTGAGGCGCCCTCCCATCATTTCGGGAAAACCCGTGTAATCGGCCACCTGCATGACGGGGATGCCGTGCTGCTGCAACAGCGCCGCGGTTCCACCGGTAGAAAGAATTTCAATACCCAATTCGGTGAGCTTGTGGCAAAAGTCGACGATACCGGTTTTATCGGACACACTGACCAGTGCGGTGGATATTTTAACGTTCATGTTCGCGATTGTTTGTAGCCATTCATACGCCGTTGCAGAACGTCACGGGCATTATTCAAGCCCGTACTGGGTCATTTTCTTGCGCAGTGTACTACGGCTGAGACCGAGCACTTTTGCGGCCTTGCTCTGGTTGTGGCGGGCATAGTCCAGCACGGTTTCGATGAGGGGTTTTTCGACTTCGGTGATGACTATGGCATAGAGATCGTTCACGGGATAACCCTCGATCTGCGCAAAGTAGTCTTCTACGGCGATGCGTACGTGATCGCTCAACAAAACTCCATTGCCGAATTCCTCATGCGGAAGATCGTGATTGATTCGAGGTTGCAGAGCTTCAGATTTCATACGGCTGATTCCTTGGATAATAAGACGTCTGACAACGAATTGGCGAAAGCCGGTTGCTCTTGCCGGGTCCCGCCCGAACCATCGTCTGGACTCTGGGCGGTGGCGTGCCGCGGTAGGTTTTCATAAGCCGCTGCATTTCCGGGCGATCGTACGCCCGTGAAGGCGCTGTAACAATCATCGAGCGCATTCGGATACCTGATCGGTAGGCCAGCTAGTCCGGTCTGGAAAGGCAAAGCAAAACTCGGGCCTCCATCGAGATGATGGAGGGTTTCGCGGAACGGGTAGCGGCTCCTCCTGCCAAACATGGCGACATCGGCGTTGGTGCAAGTGCGACACTTCATCCGCTTTTTTGGTATGGCGCTGTCGCCCTGGGCGATCGCCGCATGGCCTTACAGCAGCGCCGAAGCGTCCGCGGCTCGGCTCCTCCCGTATGAGCGCTCTTGAGCCGGAGGCGTCGATGACCACGCAGAACCCGGTAAGATGAACCCCGCGCGCAAACCGTCACGCCGGCGCGGGACGCTTTACGAAATTGACCGAACCAACGGTCGGTGATCCCCGCCATCGGTGCGAGAATAAACCCGCCGTCAAGCCAAATAGGACCTGTCTGCATGGGATCGAAGGTAAGCGAAAGGCTGAGAAGTCTATCCGGAACCGGGTTTTCAGGCAAAAATTTTTTCTTCTCGGTGTCAGGTTCTATTGACCTTTTAAGGGGATGCGATCAGAAGGTGGCCGACGTTGCACCCTTCAACGGTGGATCGAAGGCTCTTGAGCGAATGAACAAGGGGCCGCAGGCTGCCGTTTCATGACCCCCGCAGGTCTTGGCCGGCCTACCCGCTTCTTATAGGTAACGGACGGATTTATCTGCAACAGACGGATAGCAGAGATCGCAGGAGCCCGTTATAGCGGGCGTTTCGGGATGAAGTGATGGAGAATAGCCGTCAGGGTCCAGCTCTTTGAGGACAGCCGACAGCGGCAAGTCATTCGCTGAAACTCAGGAGATGAAAGGAGCGGGTTGGGAAACCGCTTAGCATTTATTAATGCCGCTGCATGATTTGGTCGGGGCGAGAGGATTTGAACCTCCGACCACCTGCACCCCATACAGGTGCGCTACCAGGCTGCGCTACGCCCCGAGACAAAAATCATAACATGCATCGGCCGAATGTACGAGCCACCTACCGCGAGACCTCTGTCAGTGTTTACAGCCGCAGGTTCCGCTTCCGCAACCCTGGCTCTGGAAATCAGCCGCTGCTTTTTTTCTACTCGCCCCATGTATCGCTGGCGTCGATATTCTTTTTTGTGCATTACCGCCACAGCTGGGACATGGCGGGGATGGGTCATTGATTTTATGCGTGGCGGTAAACGATACTTGACAGGACTGACATTGATAATCGTAGCTGGGCATGGAAGCTCCTGAACTAAACAAGCGTAGGTCGTTAAATACGCTGAAAAGTCATACCTCTAACTGGAATTTTGCGCTATCGCAAAGAAACAGGCTTTACAACGCTGACCGGAATGCAGGGTTGCCCTCGCACACCCGGTCGTTCGGATTTTAGTGATCGGTGTGGCCGCCGGAACCCGTTCCGCCGCCGCTATTGCCCGGCCCTCCCCCGCTGCCTCCGGCGCCAGGTCCGCCGCCACCGACGGTCTGCCGCTGACCGATGGCAGCGCCGGACGCTTTGGCGATGTTTTCCGCGGTAAGTCCCCCTAGCGTCATGGCGGAATCCACTACGATCGTCGATACCGAGCTGATATCTTGATTCTCCGCAAGCGGACTGGTTACGACAGCTTTCACGGTCGTGGCCAGATCACCGCTCGGCGTGGCGGTAATGACGATGGGATAGGAAGTGCCCGCGGGCACCGTCACGGTATATCTGGAGGAGCCGCCTAGCGTAGTGGTCGTTACGATGGCGCCTTTACTGTCGCTGACTTCGATCCTGGCCTCGGTTATCGGGCCGTGTTGATCGCTGACATAACCGCTGATCTTGGCCTCCGTCGTACTACTCGAACTCTTGCCTTCCATGCCGCTATCACAGCCCGCCAACAATGCCGCGAATAAAATGAAAAGACCAAGGACTTCAAGGTAACGCTTGTCAAACTGTCGTCTTATCTGTTTCATGATCAACCGATTTTTTACTCGTTATGCTGCGGGTATTCCTTCACGAAAAGCCGTGCTTGCCGCTAGCGCTGATCCCCGCGTGCCGGATTTTTTATAGCACGAAAACCCACCGGTTGTATACGCCTCCGTCTTTCCGCGCTGTGTTGCTGCCGAGATCATTTGCCCTGGATCACTCACGATTATACTTTTCGCCAGTCTGCCTTGACCGAAAAGGTGTGGCATAGGAAGCCGGAGGAGATTTAGCTCAACGTCTTCGACAGGGACTGCAGCATCTCCATGAATGCTCCCGGATAAACTCCCAGCCACAGCAACAGGGCGACGAGCACCGTAAGCGTCAGGCACCCGACCAGGGGCGCTGGAGCGGCTGGGACAGCTGCGGTGGCTACACCATCGGCAGACTTCATCATGGCTAAAACGATACGCAGATAGTAATACAGACCGACACCGCTGCCGATCACGACGGTCCAGACCAACAGCCATAAGTCCGCATTGACGCCTGAACTGAAAACATAAAACTTGCCGACAAATCCAACCGTCAACGGGATGCCGGCCAATGACAATAGGGAGGCGGTAAAAATGCTGGCAAGCCCTGGATTGCGCCAGAAAAGACCTTGATAAGCCGCTAGAGTTTCGGCTTCATCGCCGCCGACGGACAGGACAGCCACGACGCCGAAAGCGCCTAGTGTCGATACCACGTACGCGACCAAGTAAAAAGCCACGGCCTCTACCGCGAACGCGCTGCCAAGAACACGTCCCGTGATCAGGGCGACCACCACATAGCCGAGGTGAGCAATCGATGAATACGCCAGGATGCGTTTCACATTGTCCTGCAACAAGGCCAAAAGGTTACCGACCAGGATGGAAGCCACCGCGATGAAGGTCAATACCGCCGACAAGGATTCATAGCTATAGCTTCCGCTGACCACAAAATAGCGCAAAAGCAGCGCAAAGATTGCGCTCTTGGATACCGTCGACAGCAAGGCCGTAACCGGCGCGGGCGCGCCTTGATACACATCTGGCGTCCATAGATGAAATGGAACCAGAGACAGTTTGAAGCCCAAGCCCACGATGATCATGACGATACCGATCAGTACCGACGGCTGGAAATCGGCCGTCGCCGACAAGCGGCCTAATTCGGCGAAAGATAGCACCCCGACCTCGGCATAAATCAGCGCCATGCCGAACAATAGGAACGCCGAAGCCGCGCCCGACAAGGTCATATATTTGATGCCCGCTTCGAGCGGCAACCTTTCCTTGATCGGATAGGCGATCATGGCAAACAGCGATACGCTCAAGGTCTCGAGTCCCAGAAAAAACGAGGCGAAATGGCTGCTGGCGGCCAACACCGCGCCGCCTAGTAAGGTGGTCAAAAGAAGGATATAAATCTCCTCTTTTTGTTCTTCCCGCTTGGCGAAGTAATCATAGCAAAGCAGCGTGACGGCTACCCCGGTGGCCAATACGAGGCCGATGAAAAACAAAGCGTAACGATCGATCCGCATCAGCTCGGTCGCCGCCAGCGGCGCCCGTTCGGCCGCCAGCGGCAGCGTCGCCAGTGCGGTTACCAGACCCAGCAGCGTCAGAATGACCGTCAGCCGGTAATTGCGCCGCACCGCGATAGCCAGCATCACGACGATGGCAGCGCCGGCGACGACCATGATGGGCAGCAGGGCGATCAATGCATCGGCAGTCATGGCAACATTGCGCCAACCGCGGCGGTGCGGTTGAGCTTCTCCACAGCCGGACTGGCGACTTCCAGCATCGATTGGGGGTAGATTCCCATCCAGACCATCGCCGCGATCATGAACGCCATCATCGCCATCTCACGAACCCCGAAATCGGCGATCGGGCGTGTTGCCCTGGCGCTGCCGTAAAACGTCCTTTGTATCGCGATCAGCGCATAGATGGGCGCTGCGATCAGGCCGAGCGCGGCGAGTGAGGTCATCGCGACGCTGACTTTGAAGGCCCCGAGCAACACCAGAAACTCGCCGATGAAATTGCCTAAGCCCGGCATGCCAAGTGTGGCAATGAAAAAAAACAGCGCAACCACGGCTATGCGCGGAATCTTTGGCCAAAGGCCGCCCAGGCGGCCCATCTCACGCGTGTGGAGGCGCTCCTGCAAAGCGCCGGCAACCATAAATAACGCGGCCGAGCTAACCCCGTGTGCCAGCATGGTCATCACCGCTCCCTGCAGCGCGAGCGCGTTCCAGGCGAATACGCCCAGCAGCACGAAACCCATGTGGCTTACGCTGGAGTAGGCGATTAGCCGTTTCAGGTCGGACTGGGCGAACGCCAGCTTTGCGCCGTAAAGAATGCTGAGAACGCCCAGCGTCATGGCGACCGGCGTAAATCGATGAGCGGCGTCCGGAAACAAGGGAACGACGAAGCGAATCAGGCCATAAGCCCCAGTCTTCAACAAAATGCCAGCCAGAATCACGCTGCCACCGGTAGGCGCCTGGGTATGAGCGTCCGGTAGCCAGGTATGAAACGGCACACTCGGAAGCTTGACCAGAAAGGCGGCCAAAAAGCCGAGCATCAGCCAGTCGGCGGTGCCTGGATCTAATCTGGAGCCGAGCAGGGTGAAATAATCGAACGTGTAAACGCCCGTACTTTGGCGGTGAATGAATGCCAGCGCCAGGATCGAAAGCAGCATC
The DNA here is from genome assembly GCA_902812445.1 of Methylococcaceae bacterium. GTDB lineage: Bacteria > Pseudomonadota > Gammaproteobacteria > Methylococcales > Methylococcaceae > CADDZF01. Next base: position 6,631 of record CADDZF010000008.1, read on the forward strand.
AATAGCCCGCTGATCTGGGTGAAGAGGAAGAACTTCATCGCGGCGTAGGCTCGCTTCTCATGCCCCCAGATGCTGATGAGGAAATACATGGGAATCAGCATGACTTCCCAGAAAAAGAAAAACAGAAACAGGTCCATGGCCAAGAACACGCCCAGCACACCCGCGAGCGTCCATAACAGATTGAAATGAAAAAAGCCGCTCCGCTGCGTGATTTCCGTCCAGGAGCAGGCCACCGCCATAAACCCCAGGAACACGGTCAACGCGATGAGCAGGAGGCTTATGCCGTCCAGAGCGAGATGAAAGCTGATGCCGAAGCGCGGAATCCACGGCCATTCCAGCTCGCTCAGCCAAGCTCCGCCTGCCGGCGAAGCCGGCCACGCGGTCATCGCATCAGCGCCGCTTAGCAGCAGAATGGCCAGACCGGCAGCGAGCGCCAGAGCCGCCAAGGCTACCCAGCGTGGCGCAGCCGCCTGCCAGCGCTCGGCCAGCCAGGCCAGTAGGCCGCCGACAAACAGTACCGTTATCAGCCAGAACAACGTCATGTAAACATCCCGATGGCAATGACCACGGCGGCTCCGAACGCGATGCTGGCGGCATACCAGCGCAGTTTCCCCGACTGGGTCGGCGTCAGCAGCCGGTGTACAGAACGGCTGATCCAGACGATGGCTTGGTACGGTTTGTCGACCACGTCCTGCTTATTGCTCGCCGCCAGACGGAGATAGGGTTGAACCAACACCTTGTCGTACAACCAGTCCATGCAGAAGCCATTCAACAAAAAGCGATACAGGGAAAAGCCTGCAGAGTTCCTCAGCATCGCCTCTAACGAGAATCGCTTGGTTCCATAGAACAGGATCGCGACCACGATACCGGCGAACGGGGCCAGCGACGTAATAAGACCGATCAAAAGGCCGCTTTCATGTTCGCGCGACACGGGCAAAACCGGCTGCAGCGGCATCTCCAGAAGCCCACCGATGACTGCCAAAACCGCCAGCACAATGAGAGGCACGGTCATGCTCAGGCTCAACTTTTCCTCGACCGCATGGTGAGCGCGCGCAGGACCGAAGAAAACGATCAATATCAGGCGGGAAGTATAAACGGCGGTCAAGAACGCGCCCACGACCCCGGCAGCCCACAACCAGGAACCGCTGGGGCCTGCCCCATACGCTGCGAGCAGGATGTCGTGCTTGCTGTAATAGCCCGAGGTAAGGGGCAGCGCGACGAGTGCGGCGGCGCCGATAAGAAAGGTCCAGAAGGCGATCGGCAAGCGCCTCCACAGGCCGCCCATGTTGAAAATATTCTGTTCGTGGTGCAGGGACAAGATCACCGCACCGGCAGCAAGAAACAAAAGAGCCTTGAAAAACGCATGGGTCATCAGGTGGAAAATTGCAGCGGACCAGGCGCCCACGCCGAGGGCGAGAAACATGTAGCCGATCTGACTGATGGTGGAATAAGCCAGCACCCGCTTGATATCGGTCTGCGTCAGTGCCGTGAGTCCGGACATCAGCAAAGTGATGGCGCCGACCACGGCCACCAGCCATTGCGCTTCCGGCGCCAAGCCGAACAGCACGTGTGTGCGGGCGATCAGATAAACGCCCGCAGTGACCATCGTCGCGGCGTGGATCAGGGCGCTGACCGGCGTCGGACCGGCCATCGCATCCGGCAACCAGGTCTGCAACGGCAGCTGCGCCGATTTGCCCACCGCACCGCCCAGTAGCAGAAATGCCGCAGCGGTGGCGAGCGGCGAGCCCGCTGACCATTGCGCGGCGGCTCTCTGCATCGCCGACTGAATATCCAGCGTGCCGAGCTGGGTGAACAACAGAAAAAGGCCGATCGCCATGGCGGTATCGCCTACCCGTGTCACCACGAAGGCCTTGCGCGCGGCAAAGCCGTTTTCCGGCTTCTCGTACCAAAAACCAATGAGTAGATAGCTGCACAGTCCCACGCCTTCCCAGCCGAGATAGAGCAAAACCAGGTTGTCCGCCAGCACCAGCACGAGCATGGCGAACACGAACAGGTTCATATAGGCAAAAAACCGGCTGTACCCGGGATCGCCCGCCATGTAGCCCGCAGAGTACATGTGAATCAGAAACCCGACCCCGGTCACGACGAACGCCATGATCAGGGATAACGCATCCAGGTACAGGGCTACAGGCGGCTGGAAGCCATCCACCTGCATCCAGATCCATAGCGTCTGGCGGAAAAACTGGGATTCCGGCGGCTGGTTCCAAAACGCGATGCCGATGATGGCCGCCAACAGCGCGGCTGTGCCCACCGAACCGGCGCCTATCCACGGCACAGCGCGCTCCGGGAGTTTTCCTGCCGTCAAGGAAAGCAGCAAAAAACCCGCCAGCGGCAACGTCGGTACCAGCCACAGCGCGTCCAGCACAGCCGCCTCCTAACCCTGCATTTCGTTCAGCCGGTCCGCATCCAGCGTTCCGGACTGTCGGTAGATGCGCAAAACCAGTCCCAAGCCGACGCCGACTTCGGCGGCCGCCAGCGTCAGCACCAGGAAGAACATCACCTGGCCGTCCGCTTGTCCCCAGCGCGAACCCGCAGCGATGAACGCGAGCCCCGTCGCGTTCAGCATGATCTCGAGGGACATCAGCATGAAGATCAGGTTGCGCCGAACCGATAGTCCGATGAGGCCCAGCACGAACAGGATGGCGGCCAGCAACAGGGTGTATTCCAGCGAAACCGAACTCATCCCTTGTCCTTCAGGGCCGCTCCAGCGGGCGTCCCAGGTGGTAAGCGCCGACCAGTCCGGCCAGAAGCAGCATGGACGCCAATTCCACCGCCAACAGATATGGCCCGAACAGGGCGATGCCCACCTGTTTGGCACTGACCTGCTGACCGATCGCCGTGCCCTGCCCCTGAGCGAACAGATAGCCGAGTTCCAGCAGCAAGAGCGCCGCAAGCAGACTCGGGCCTATCCACATCTTGGCGTTCAGCCAGCTCTTTTCCTGCTCGATGGTTTGCCGTCCGAGATTCAGCATCATGACGACGAACACGAACAGCACCATGATCGCTCCCGCGTAGATGATCACTTCCAGCAAGGCGGCGAAATAAGCGCCCAGGAGATAGAAAATGAAGGCCGCTGCCAATAGCGAGACGATGAGATAGAGCAGCGAGTGCAGGGCGTTGACACCGGTAATGACCATGGCGGTCGAAACCGCGCAGATGCCGGCCGAGAGGTAAAATAGAAACAGTTCCATGGGGTGCTCTGGCGTTTTTATGTTTCGAAGATGGTTTCACCGATGCCCCTGTGCCCGGTTTGCGGCGGACCTCAAGGCAGTAAACTTTTGACGTCGATCGGCTTGGCTTCATTTTCTGCCTCTCCCTTGCTCTTGCCGCCGACGCTCTTGCCGGCGACGCGGTAGAAATTGTAGCCATGATATTTGCCGGTGCCGCTGATCAGCAAATGTTCTTTTTCGTACACCATGTTCTGGCGGTCGTACTCCGACATCTCAAAGTCCGGCGTGAGCTGAATGGCATAGGTCGGACAGGCCTCCTCGCAAAATCCGCACATGATGCAGCGGGAGAAGTTGATGCGGAAAAACTCCGGATACCAGCGGCCGTTCTCGTCTTCGGCCTTTTGTAGCGCGATGCAATCGACCGGGCAGGCTACGGCGCAAAGATTGCAGGCGACGCAGCGCTCTTCCCCGTCCGGGTCGCGCGTCAACACGATGCGCCCGCGATAACGCGGGAACAGCGCCGGCTTTTCCTCCGGATACTGCACGGTGTCCGCCGGCGTGAACGTGTGCTTGAAAACGGTCCAGAGGGTGCGCAGTTGACTGAACACTGAAGATTTCCTAATGCTGTGTCGACAAGACCGCGGCGCCGGTGACCAGCAGGTTGAGCAGAGTAACGGGCAACATGACTTTCCAGCCGAAGGACATCAACTGGTCGTACCGTGGCCTCGGCAGGGCGGAGCGGACGAGGATGAAAAAAATGATGACCAAGGACGTCTTCAGCATAAACCACAGCAGGGGCGGCAGAAACGCAGGTCCCAGCCAGCCGCCGAAGAACAAAGTGACCATCATGGCGGCGTTCAACGTGACGCTCAGATACTCGCCGACGAAGAACATGCCGAACTTCATGCCGGAATATTCCATGTGAAAGCCCGCGACGAGTTCCTGCTCGCCTTCCGGAAGGTCGAACGGCGCGCGATGCATTTCGGCGATGGCGGCGATCGTGAATGTGACCAGACCGGCGATCTGGGGCAGGCAAAACCAGACGTCCCGCTGCGCCTCGACGATCTCGCGCAGGTTGAAAGAGCCCGCCAGCATGACGACGCCCATCACGGACAGCCCCATGAATACTTCGTAGCTGATGGTCTGCGCGGCGGCTCGAAGGCTTCCGAGCAGGGCGTACTTGTTGTTGGAGACATAGCCGGCCAGCACCACGCTGTAGACCGAAAGCGAGGAAAGCGCCAGAAAATAGAGCAGGCCGAAATTGAAATCGACGACGCCGATCCCGGGCGCGAACGGAATGACGACAAAGCCTGTCAGCGTCGCGATCATGATGATCGCGGGCGCGATGAAAAAGACCGGCCTGTCGGCGAACGGCGGCGTCCAGTCCTCCTTGAAGAAGATCTTGATCATGTCGGCCGCGACCTGCATGAGCCCCAGGGGACCGAGGCGATTAGGGCCCAAACGGTCCTGCCAGATGCCGATCAGGCGGCGCTCGACCCAGATCAACAAGGCGGACACCGTGATGACGGAAAAGAGGATACCGAAAACATTCAAAGGCGAGCCGACGGTCATGGTCTTACGCCTCCGCCTTGCGAATCGATCCAGGTTCACTTAGCGGTGCGAACCAGGGCACGCCAGGCAAACCGGCCGGGATGCCCAGCAAACCTTCCGCCAGCTCGGCCTTCAATAACACCACCAGGCGCACCGTCACCCCCGCCAGTTCCAACTCGACTGCATCGCCAGCGCCAACCCCGAGCTCGCGGGCATCTGCGGGATTGAGCGCAAGATAAGGTTCTGGAGCACGCTCCGCCACGGGGGGCGACAACATGCTGAGCGCTTCGCTGCCGAAAACATGGTACAGCGGCGCCACTTGCCGTAGTTTCCGCTCGGCCCCCGGCACCCGGGTAAACCACGGAAATTCCGCGTTGACCTTGGGTTCTATCAGCCGCACACCAGGATCGCCGCCGCTCAACTGTCCGCCGGGTTCATCCTGAAGCTTGAAGACCGATTGGTTGGAGTTCCAGCCCGGCGCCCAGACGCTGGGATTCAGCGAAGGCGGGCAACCCGATGACACACCTTCCATCGAAAAAGACAGCGCTGAATCCTCATCTACGGGCTGTTTCGGCTCGCTTACCCGGACGTTCGCCCGTATCGCCGTGCGGCCGCTGTAGCGGTGCGGCTGTCGCGGAACCTTCATGCCCTCGATGCGGAAGTTCGCGCTCGGCGCGGCGCGCAGGATCGGTTGTAGAACCGGCAGGGCGCTGGCGCAAGCTTCGGTGATGTAATCGAGATGACGCCACCGCACCTGCATGGCGTCGAGCAGCCAGCGCCAACTGTCCTGCACTTCGCCGGCGGGCGGGAAAACCGAGAAGAAGCGCTGCGCCCGGCCTTCGCTGCTTACCAGAGTGCCCTCGGTTTCCGCGAAGGTGCTCCCCGGCAGCACCAGTTCGGCCTTTTTCGCGGTGTCGTGGAAAATGTGATCAATCACGACCACCCGTTTGGCGCCTGCTAGAAAGCGGTCGACCTTGTCTCTTGCGGCGCGTCGGTAAAGGTCGTTTTCAAGGATCACGACGGTATCCGCCGCGCCCTCGTCTACCGCCTGGAACGCTGCCTCCAGGTCGCCGCCGCCTATCAGCCCAAGACCCAGACTGTTGCACTCGGGGGCCACGAAGCTCACGTCCGCCGCTGCGCCACGCAGCCGAGCCAGCGCAACAGCGATGTTCGCCGCGGCTTCGATCACCGATTCGCTGTAAAGGCTGACGCCGGTGACGATCAACGGGCGTTTCGCCTCGCGTAGGGCTTGGGCGATGGTCGCGGCCAGATCATCCGCTGTGGATAGGAGTTCCTCGACCGCGGGCGATTCGGCGTCGAGCCTGTGGGCAACGGCGAATCCCAGGCGGGCGAGTTCCTCGGGGTGAGCCCGATACACTCCGGCCGCTACGTCGTCGAGACCGGTTGCCGCCAAACTGGCGATGAACAGCGGACTTTTCGCATCCTGCGCAGCATCGCGTACGCCAGCGTCCTGCCAGCGGGGAATCTTGAGCTGGTCGGCGATTTCGAAAGCCTCGTTACGCACCGCCTGGCGCAAGGCCAGCGCGAGCCGCGGAGCGGTACTGCCGACGTCCTCGCCGAGCACCAAGACGGCGTCCGCTTGCTCGATCTCTCGCAGACTCGGCAGGTGCACCGGAGCCTGCTGCACGATGTCGAGCATGAGTTTGATCAGGGCGCCTTCCCGGTCGGCGAATCCCGGATGAAAGCGTTCCTGCCCGACCAGTTCGCGCAGCGCGAAATTGGCCTCGAGACTGGCGCGCGGTGATCCAATGCCGATGACGTTCTCGCCGCTTTTCAGAATCGCCGCAAAGCGTTCCTGCGCGGCCTGCCTGCCGACGGCCTGCTGGCCGAGGATCGACGGCTTGCGGATGCGCGCGGGACTATTGACGAAGCCATAGCCGAAGCGTCCACGATCGCAGAGAAAATAGCCATTGATCTCGCCGTGGTAGCGATTGACGATGCGCCGCAACGTGCCGTAGCGCTCGCCCGGGCTGGTATTGCAGCCGAGCGAGCAATGCGCGCAGATCGACGGCGCGTTCTGCAGATCCCATTTGCGCGTGTAGTGGGCGCTGAACGTCTTGTCCGTAAAGACGCCGGTGGGGCAGACTTCCGCCAGATTGCCGCTGAACTCGTTTTCGAGGACGCCGTCCTCGTGGCGTCCGAAATAGACGTGGTTGTGCGCGGCGAATACGTCGAGATCGCGGCCGCCGGCATAGCCCTGGTAGAACCGCACACAGCGATAACAGGCGATACAGCGGTTCATCTCATGATTGATGAACGGCCCCAAATACTGGTTGTAGTGAGTGCGCTTTTTGCCGCGGTAGCGCCGGAAGGTGTGTCCGGTCATCTCGGTCATGTCCTGCAGGTGGCACTCGCCGCCTTCCTCGCAAACCGGGCAATCGTGCGGATGATTGATCATCAAGAGTTCGATGATGCCGGCGCGAAATTGGCGGGCTTCCGGCCGCTCCAGGGAGACGCGCAGACCGTCGGCGACCGGCGTCATGCAGGCCATGACGATGCGGCCATGCCGATCGTCCTGATCCTTGAACTGCAGTACGGCGCACTGACGGCAGGCGCCGACCGAACCCATTGCCGGGTGCCAGCAGAAATACGGCAGGTCCAGTTTTAGGGAGAGGCAGGCCTTGAGCAAGTTATCGCCGGCGTCGGCCTGGTAGATCGTGCCGTCTATTTCGATTTCAGCCATGAGCGACCCTGACTTTCTTGGCAATATAGTTCTCGAAATCTTCCCGAAAATATTTCAGGGCGCTCTGCAGCGGCTCCATGGCGCCCGGCGCCAGGGCGCAGAAGGTGTTGCCCGGCCCTAGAAAGCCAGTCATCCGCTCCAGTTGCTCGATGTCTTCAAGGCGGCCGCGGCCCTCGACCAGGTCTTGCAGCAAGTCCACGGTCCACGGCAGACCGTCGCGACAGGGGGTACACCAGCCGCAGGACTCCTGGGCAAAAAACTGTTCCAGATTCAGCACGAAACGCACCGCACAGGTTTTATCGTCGAGCAGGATCAGCGTGCCGGTGCCGAGGCGGCTGTCGACCTCGGTGACGGCATCGAAGTCGAGCGGGATATCGAGGTGCTCGGGCAGCATGAAATCGGTCGACGCGCCGCCCGGCAGAAAGCCCCGCAGCGAATAACCCTCCTGCATGCCGCCGGCGTGTTCTTCGATGATTTCCCGCGCGGTGGTGCCCATCGGCAATTCCCAGGCGCCGGGACGCCTGACCCGGCCGCTCACGCCGTACAGCTTGGTACCGGCATCGGCGGTCTTGCTCAGGCCTTTGTACCAGTCGACGCCGTAGTGGACGATGTGCGGCACGTTGCACAGCGTTTCGACGTTATTGACGATGGTCGGCTTGCCGAACAGCCCTGAGACCTGCGGGTACGGCGGCTTGGCGCGGGGTATGGCGCGCCTGCCCTCGAGCGAATTGAGCAGCGCCGTTTCTTCGCCGCAGATATAGCGGCCGGCACTGGTGTGGAGGTAGAGATCCAAATCGTAGCCCGAGCCGAAAATGTCGTCTCCGAGATAATTCCGCTCGTAAGCCGCACCGATGGCCTGGCTCAGCCGCTCGGCGGCGAGACGGTATTCGCCGCGCAGAAAAATATACGCCGTGCTGGCCTGAATGGCATACGCGCTGATGATCACGCCTTCCACCAGCTGGTGCGGATCGCCCTCCATGAGCAGGCGATCCTTGAACGCGCCCGGCTCCATTTCATCGCCATTGACGATGAGGTACTTGGTTCTGGGCGCGTCATCGCCCATCGGCACGAAGCTCCATTTGACGCCGGTGGAAAAGCCCGCGCCGCCGCGTCCGCGGAGCCCGGTATCCTTGACCGTTTGCTGCACCTCCAGGGGCGCCATGGCCAGCGCCTTGCGCAACCCCTCGTAGCCGCCGCTCTGCAGGTACTCCTCCAGCGTAGCCGGCGTGCCATCCGCCTTGAAGTTCTTCGTTAAAGGTTTTTCCATGGCTATTCAGGTCTTGACCGGAAAAATCGCATCGAGCCTCGCCGGGTCGATCTCAAAATAGGTCTCATCGCCCACCATCATCACCGGCGCCCGGTGGCAGGCGCCCAGGCAGACGATAGGCAGCAGCGTGTACTCGCCGTCCTGCGTAGTTTCGCCGAGCTTGATGCGCAAGCGCTTTTCCATTTGCTCCCGCAGTTCCTCCGCGCCGAGTATCCAGCAGCTCACGCTGTTGCAGTAATGGATCACCTTTTTCCCCACCGGCCTTCGGTAGATCAGGTTATAGAACGTCGCCACGCCATCCAGCTGGTCGGGCGACATGCCGAGCACTTCGGCGATATCCTTGATATGTTCATCGGACACCCAGCCGTGACGCTGCTGCACGATTTTCAGCGCTTCGATCGAAGCCGCCGATTTATCCCGGTAGTGCGCGGCCTCTTCCCGGATGGCCTCGCGTTCAGCCTCGCTCAGCGCCATGTTTGCCCTTCCGCGTTAGCGATCCACATCGGCCATGACGAAGTCGATGCTGGCCAGAATGGCGATGAGGTCGGCGATCATCAGGCCCCGGCTCATGATCGGTATCATCTGCAAGTGCGGAAACGAGGGCGTCCGGATGCGCGTACGGTAGGACATGGTATTGCCGTCGCTGGTGAGGTAGTAACCGTTCAGGCCTTTAGTCGCCTCGACCGTGATGCACGCTTCGCCGGGTGGGATCACAGGTCCCCAGCTTACGCTCAGAAAATGCTGGATCAAGGTTTCGATATCGTGCATCGTGCGGTCCTTGGGCGGCGGCGTGGTCAGCGGGTGATAGGCTTTGTGCGGACCTTCCGGCATGTTGTTGACGCACTGCTCGATGATGCGGATGCTCTGACGCATTTCCTCTACCCGTACCAGGCAGCGGTCATAGCAATCGCCGTGCTGCGCGATGGGGATCTCAAACTCGAAGTTCTGGTAGCCCGAATAAGGACGGGCCTTGCGGTAGTCCCATCCGAAGCCAGTCGCGCGCAGGCCCGGCCCGGTAGCGCCCCATTCGATCGCCTCGTTGGTCGTGTAGGCGCCGATCCCTCGGGTGCGCCGCCGGATGAGTCCGTTTTCCATCACCATCGTGTCGTAGTCATCCAGGCGCGGCGGAAAATAGGCGATGAATTCGCGGATGCGCTTGGCCCAGCCTTCCGGCAAGTCCATCGCCACGCCGCCGATGCGAAAATAACTCGAATGCATGCGCGCGCCGGTGATCGCTTCGATGATCTCGAACAGCTTTTCGCGGTCGATGAACATGTAGAAGATGGGCGACATCTGGCCGATGTCCTGGGCGAAGGTGCCATAGAACAGCAGGTGGCTGGCAATGCGGTAGAACTCCGAGATCATGACGCGGATGACCTGGGCGCGCTCGGGAACCTCGATACCTGCCATCTTCTCGATAGCCATCAGGTAGGGCAGGTTATTCAGCGAGCCGCCCAGATAGTCGACACGGTCGGTGTAGGGAATATAGGTGTGCCAGCTCTGCCGCTCGCCCATCTTTTCGGCAGCACGGTGATGGTAGCCGATGTCGGGCACGGCATCGACGATTTCCTCACCGTCGAGCTGCAGCGCGACCCGAAATACGCCGTGTACGCTCGGATGATTGGGACCGAGATTGAGGAACATGAAATCGGACTCGGCGCTGTGGCGCTGCATGCCCCACTCTTCCGGCACGAACTTGAGCGCTTCCTGTTCCCGCTCCTGCCTTTCCTCGGGCAGGCTGAACGGCTCCATCTCGGTGGCGCGGGCCGGATGATCCTTGCGCAAGGGATGTCCGTTCCAGGTGGGCGGCAGCAGGATGCGTCGCAGATTCGGATGGCCCTCGAAACGGATACCAAACATGTCGAACGCTTCCCGCTCGTACCAGTTGGCGTTAGCCCACAGGCCCGTGATCGACGGCAGCGTCGGATGGCTCTCGGGCAGCGCCACTTTCAGGCGGATGTCGTCGTTACGGCCGAACGAGAGCAGGTGATAGACCACCGTGAAGTCGCTGTCCGGCATTCCCTCCCGATGTACGCGGACGCGTTCATCGATGCCAGCGAGGTCGTAGAGCATGCCGTAAGGCTGGCCGATTTCGTGTTTGAGATAACGGAGCACTTCGAGCAAGCGCTCCTTGGGCAGCCAGACGGTCGGGATTCCGTCGTGGGTGGCTTGTGGCACGAAGCCTTCGGCGCCAAATCGGCCATGGAGCGCCTCGATGACGGGGGCAACGCCGGCGCCTTTTTGTTGTCTGACTGCGGTCTCCATCGAGCGCTCCAGGACGTTATATGGGGCTAGGCGGCGATTGGCGGGCTGCTGCGACCGGGCAGCGCTTCGGCTGCGCCTGCCTTCGGCACAGTCGGTAGCGCTCGCCGCCAGCGTGCGCCGGCGAGCACGGCCGCGATCTGAACCCGGTTCTGACCGTGATCGGGCTGCAGGGTCTGCATTCTCTCTATACCAAAGGGGCTCACAAGTGGTATGGATCCCGCAATGCCCGGGCACGCATCCTATCCGCCTGCTTGAGATCGCGCAAACTCGGCTTCGCTGCCTTTTCCACGCCTTGAGGACCCACGAGCCAGCTCAAAGGGCGCTTTTCCCTGCCGACGGCGTTCTGCAGCAGCAGCAAGCCTTCGAGGAGCGCTTCCGGCCGCGGCGGACAGCCCGGCACGTAGACATCGACCGGCAAAAACTTATCGACGCCCTGGACAACGCTGTAGACGTCGTACATGCCGCCAGAATTGGCGCAGGAGCCCATGGAGATCACCCATTTGGGTTCCAGCAACTGATCATAGAGGCGCTTGATCACAGGCGCCATCTTCATGAACACCGTGCCGGAAATGACGATGAGGTCGGCCTGCCGGGGACTGGCGCGGATCACCTCGGAGCCAAAGCGGGCGATATCGAAACGGCTGGTGAATGCCGTCGCCATTTCCACGTAACAGCAGGAAAGCCCGAAATTGAACGGCCAGATGGAGTTCTTGCGACCCCAAGCAACCATATCTTCCACCCGCGCCATGAGAAAGTTGCGGCGGACGGCCTCTTCATAGGTCTGTTGCCCCGGCCCGGGTGCCGGATCATCGCGTGCATGGGTAAGCTGCCAGGACAAGGAGCCTCCTAGTTATTTATTTTCGATTCCACCCGGCGCTGCCGGCGGGTACGCCAATCCAGCGCGCCGATAAGCCAGAGATAGGCGAGCGCCGCTATCAGCACGAAGATAAAGACCACAATCTCGATAAAACCGGCCCAGCCCGATTCACGAAAGGCAACCGCCCAGGCGAAGAGGTAAACGGCCTCCAGATCAAAAATGACAAAAAAAATGGCGATGAGGTAGAACTGCACGGAGAAGCGGATTTTGGTGTCGCCGACCGGAACGATGCCCGATTCGAAAGGCTCGACCGTCGCCTTTCCCCGGCTCCGCTGGCCCAGAAGATTCGGCAAGCCGAGCATGACGCCGACCACAACCAGCACCGCTGCGAAATAAATGATGAGCGGCCATAAAGCTGTCGTCTGAGCCATTCCGGGATTCACAGCGCCTCTTTACTCGGTTGATTCTGCATTCTTTATTATTTGGAAGCGCGCGTTACCGCCTGCTAGCGCTCGCGCAGCCAGCCCGTCTCGCACTGCTTTTCGGCTCAGTTTGTAACATGCTTCAAGGCTGAGGACAAGTCGGCCCGAGGCGCCCAGTGCTGCCTGCGTATTATCGGCCTCGCCTCGGACAGCATCAGCACTAGCTGTGCCAAACGACGCACGTGTCTTTTTACACTTCAACGCCACTCCTTATCGGTTCAAGAGCGTCGTGCAAGCACTAGACGGCGGCGATCTAGCGGTAATTCTTGCACGCCAGCCGGTAACTCTTACCGGCTGGGGCAGCGCAATTGGCGGAGAAAGACCGGCTTGGTATGATGCTATCGGGCCGCTCTGCGATGGCATGGAACGTGATCGCCGGCAGTAGCGTTCTACGACGGCCGGTGGTCCTTGGCGAGAACGGCATCAGCAATTTCGGTAGGAGCGTATGAGCGCTATCTTTACGGCGGATTTTTTGGCTCCTTTGGGCCCCTTGAACCACTTCTGGGAGCATACAGTCGGCAGCGATCACGCTCCGGTCGCGCTGCGGGCGGACTGGCGGGAACAGTTGCGCACCGCGCATGACGAACTCGGTTTCCGACACGTGCGCTTCCACGGGCTTCTGTCCGACGACATGGGCACGCTGATCTGTCACCGGCAAAAACTCGTCTACTCGTTTTTCAACTGCGACAGTATCATCGATTTTCTGTTGTCTATCGATATGCGTCCGTTCGTCGAACTCTCCTTCATGCCGGCGGCGCTCGCTTCCGGCGATGAAACGGTGTTTCGCTACCGCGCCAACGTGACGCCGCCGTGGGATTACCGGCAATGGTCGGCGCTGATCGGCAAGCTGGCGGCACACTGGGTCGAACGCTACGGCGTGAACGAAGTGCGGAAGTGGTTTTTCGAGGTATGGAACGAGCCCAACCTGAAAGTTTTCTGGCCCGCCTCGCGCGAGGCTTATTTCGAGCTGTACCGGCATGCCGCGGTGGCGCTCAAGGCGGTGGACGAAAAACTTAAAGTCGGCGGACCGGCCACCGCGATGAACGCCTGGATCTGCGATTTTCTCGAATTTTGCCAACGAGAGGCGGTGCCCGTCGATTTCGTCAGCACCCATCACTATCCCACCGACGCCTTCGGCGAACCGGGCGATGACACCGTGACGCAATTGTCCAAGAGCCGCCGCAGCGCGCTGCGCGAGCAGGCGCGGGCCAGCCGTGACAGTGCCCGCGGCAAACCGGTTTATTACACCGAGTGGAATTCATCGTCCAATCCGCGCGACCCGCTGCACGATGAGCCTTACGCCGCCGCTTTCGTAATCAAGACCGTCATGGAGGCGAACGGCTTGGTCGAGGGCTACAGCTACTGGACCTTTTCGGATATCTTCGAGGAGATCTACTTTCCTTCCGTGCCATTTCATGGCGGCTTTGGTCTGCTGACCCTGCACGGCATCGCCAAGCCGGCTTACCGGGCTTTTCAGCTGCTGCATCGTCTCGGCGAGGCGCGACTAAACGTGGAAGGCAAGCATGCGACGGTCGATGCCTGGGCTGTCCGCAATCACCGCGGCGCCGCGATCCTTCTCAGCAATTTCGCCTTGCCACGGCACCCTGTGGCCGAAGAGCGGGTGCAGTTTACGCTCGCCGGCGCCTCCGAACCGGAGTCAGCCACGATCGCGCGTATCGATCAGGATCATGCCAACGCGAAAAAGCTGTGGCAAGCGATGGGGGAGCCGGAATACCTCTCGGCGGGCGAGGTCACCCGGCTAAAAGATGCATCGGTGCTGCGCGAGACCGGCCAGCCGTTCGACTACCGGGACGGCTGCCTCTACCTGGATATCCGTCTGCCTCCGCAGGCGGTTGCCGCTATCAGTGTGATACTCCGGCCGCAACCGTCCCACGACCGATGACCATGCAACGAAGGCGGATGGGCACGAGCCATGGCGAACCTGGTGTCGCGCATCTCAAGCGGCTGCGCTTTCGGGCGGTTGGCGCGGCGGAACGTGGCCGGCCCGAACAGCGGCGCCAAACCGTCGCCTGCGAGCCTGACCTTTAGGGGGGAGTGGATCGCGCATGAGGCCGTTCGCATGAATCGAATCGCTCCCCGAGATCGTAAGCCATCGGGCATGATGAACCCATCACTGCAATTGCCGCCTCGCAGCGCGGTCCGGCTGCGGCCGAGTGATTTCCGCAACCGCTGAAGCCATGTCCGGACCCGTTCTCGAACCCTGTCTCTGCGTCATTTTCGGTGCGACGGGCGACCTCATGCGCCGAAAACTCCTGCCGGCGATCTACCATCTGGCCGTACAGGGATCGCTGCCCCGACAATATGCCATTCTGGGCGTTTCGCTGGAAGCGGAAATCGACGATACGAAATTCCGCGGGCTTGCCCGGCAGGCGCTGGAGACGACCGGGGCGTTCGATCGGGAGCCTTCCGCCGCCTGGTGCGACGATTGCCTTCATTATCAGCCGATCGGCCAGGGCGATGCGGCGGCGTTTCAGGCACTGGCGGCGCGTATCGCCGGGCTGGAGCAGACCTGTGGCCTGCCGGGCAATCGCGTTTTTTATCTGGCGCTGCCGCCGGAGGCCTTTCCGAGTATTATCTCCGCGCTGGGCGAAGCCGGTCTCAATCGCAGCGCCGGGTGGACGCGGCTGGTGATCGAGAAACCCTTCGGGCATGATCTCGCCTCGGCACGCCAGTTGAATGGTCTGGCGCACCAATATTTCGACGAGGCGCAGATTTACCGCATCGACCATTATCTGGGCAAGGACACGGTGCAGAACCTGATGGCTTTCCGCTTCGGCAACGCCTTGTTCGAATCGGCGTGGAACCGGGATCATATCGAACGCGTGCTCATCACGGTGGCCGAGGAGTTGGGCATAGAGGGGCGCGGAGCCTACTACGAGACCGCGGGCGCGCTGCGGGACATGGTACAGAATCACTTGACGCAGCTATTGACGCTGACCGCGATGGAGGTCCCCTCGGCATTCGAAGCCGATGCCATCCGCTTCGAGAAAGTCAAGGTGCTGCGCTCGATGGCGCCAATCCGGCCGGACGATGCGGTGTTCGGTCAGTATACCCGGAGCGAAAAAGGACGACCGGCGCTGCCGGCTTACCGCGAGGAGCCGCGCGTCGCGCCGGATTCGAAGACGGAGACCTACGTTGCTCTGCGCCTTTCGATCGACAGTTGGCGCTGGCAGGGCGTACCGTTCATACTGCGTACCGGCAAGCGCCTGCCGTGCCGCTTGAGTCAGATCATCATTACGTTCCGCCGCCCGCCGGTATCGGTGTTCAAGTTCTCCAATGGGCGCACGGCCCATCCGAACGTTCTCACCATCACGTTGCAGCCGAACGAGGGATTCGACTTGACGTTTGAAGTCAAGACGCCCGGACAGCCGATCAGCCTGCGTACGCAGCACATGGATTTTCGTTACGCGGATGTCTTCGGCGCTCTGCCGGAAGCCTATCAGACGCTGTTGCTCGATGTGCTGGAAGGCGATCAAACCCTGTTCGTGCACGCCAGCGAAGCGGAAGCGTCCTGGCAGTTGTATGCGCCCATGCTGGAACGCCGCGGCCCGCCTGATCCTTATCCCGCGGGCAGTTGGGGACCGGCCGAGGCACGCCGTTTACTCGGCGATGAGGCACCCGCTGAATGAGCGCCATCCCGGAAACGCCGAAAAGCGATGTCGATCTGCTGGACGAGGTTCAGCGCGAGACCTTCGACTACTTCTTGCATGAAGTCAACCCGGCTAACGGACTGATCGCTGACAGTACGCGGGCGGGCTGGCCCTGCAGCATCGCCGCCACCGGACTGGCGCTGGCGGCTTATCCGATCGCCGTCGAGCGCGCTTTCATGACGCGCGCAGAGGCGCTGGAGCGGACGCTGACGACCTTGCGGTTCTTCTGGAACAGTCCCCATGGCGAAGCGGTGGACGCCACCGGTTACAAGGGTTTCTATTATCATTTTCTCGACATGAAGACCGGGCGGCGCGCCTGGCGGTGCGAACTGTCGACGGTCGACTCGACTTTCCTGCTCGCCGGCGCCATGACCGCGGCCGCTTACTTCGATCAGGCGGCGGCAGATGAACAGGAACTGCGCGCGCTGGCGGAGCAGCTCTATCGCCGCGCTGACTGGCAGTGGGCGCAAAACGGCGGCGCCACGGTGAGCCACGGCTGGACGCCGGAATCGGGCTTTCTGCCCTACCGCTGGGAAGGTTATGACGAAGCCCTGCTTTTGTACGTGCTAGGACTCGGCTCGCCCACTCACCCGCTGCCCGAAGAGAGCTACCGGGCCTGGTTTTCGAGCTATGTCTGGAAAAACATCTATGGCCACGAGCACGTGTACGCGGGCCCTTTGTTCATTCACCAGCTCTCGCATGTGTGGATCGATTTCCGCGGCATCCAGGATGACTACATGCGCGAGCGGGGAATCGACTATTTCGAGAACAGCCGCCGCGCAACGCTGGTACAGCAGCGCTACGCCATCGAGAATCCGCGCCAGTATAGTTTGTACAGCCGATACTGCTGGGGTATCACCGCGAGCGACGGGCCGGGACCTGCGACCTTGAAGCTCGGCGGCATCGAGCGCGAGTTTTACGGTTATCTCGCGCGCGGCGCCCCGTTCGGACCGGATGACGGCACGCTGTCGCCGTGGGCGGCGGTCACTTCTCTGCCGTTCGCGCCCGAAATCGTGCTGCCGACGATGCGCTATCTGATCGACCACGTACACCTGAAACCCTGCGGCTGTGGCGACTATGGCTTCGAAGCCTCGTTCAACGCCGAATACCCAGACAAGACCTGCAACGAATACGGCTGGGTCTGCCCCTGGCACCTGGGCCTCAACCAAGGACCCATCGTGCTGATGATCGAGAACTACCGGACGGGCTTTTTGTGGCGCTTGATGCGGCAATGTCCAGCGATCGTCAATGGCCTGCGCCGGGCCGGGTTTCGGCAGGGGTGGCTGTAAGCCATAGCCCACCAGATTCCGACCTAAAAACTACTTTCCATCATGAGTTCTGCTCCATCGCCCGAAACCGGTTCCACGAAATCGATCCTCTATGCGCTGGGCGCCAATCTCGCCATCGCGGTGGCCAAGCTGCTCGGCGCTTGGTTTACCGCATCCGGCGCGATGCTCGCCGAAGCGGTGCATTCGCTCGCCGATTCGGCCAATCAGGGACTCCTCATGTGGGGTCTCCGGCAAGCCAAACGGCCGCCCTCGTCGGTCTATCCCCTAGGACACGGCCGGGCGATCTATTTCTGGTCGTTCATCGTGGCGCTGATTTTATTCAGCATGGGCGGCGTGTTTTCGATCTACGAAGGCATTCACAAGCTTGAGACTCATCAAGGCCTCGAAGCGCCGTGGGTGGCCGTCGCCATCCTGGCCTTCGCCCTCATCGCGGAAGGCGTCTCGTTTTCGGTGGTTCTGCGGCAAGTCAATCGGATACGCGGCGAGCAAAGCCTCTGGCGCTGGTTTCGCGACACCCGTCAGAGCGAGCTGATCATCGTTCTCGGCGAGGATGCGGCGGCGCTGCTTGGCCTATCGCTGGCTCAGGGCGCGGTGGCGTTGACGATTGTGACCGGGGATCCGGCCTATGATGCCGCGGGCAGCATCGCCATCGGCATTCTCTTGGTCATCGTGGCGCTGGGCCTGGGCGCTGAAATCAAAGGACTTTTAATCGGTCAGAGCGCCGAGCCGGCGATGCAGAGTGCGATTGCCGCCTTTCTGGAGCGGCGCGAGGAAATCCAGGGCTTGTTTCACCTCATCACCCTGCAGCAGGGCGATGATATCGTGGTCGCCGTCAAGGCCCGCATGCGGGATACGGCGACGGCGCGCGAAATGCTGGAAAACATCAATCGCTGTGAAGCCGCCCTGAAACAGACGTTTCCCCAAGTGATCTGGATATTTTTCGAGCCCGATTTCGAATGATGCGCCAAGTCACCTACCCCACAATTCTTCCAGCCGCTTGTCACGGCCGCAAGAATAGCGGTAAAACTTGTAGCGCACCGGATTTTTCCGGTAATAGTTCTGGTGGTAGTCCTCGGCGGGATAAAACTCGGTAGCCGCGGTGATTTCGGTGACGATGGGTTCCTTGAACGGCTTGGTTTTTTCCAGCCTGGCCTTGGATTCTTCTGCCAGCGCCCGCTGTTCCTCATCATGGTAGAAGATGGCCGTGCGGTATTGATGTCCGATATCGCAGAACTGCCGGTCCGTCACCGTAGGGTCGATATTCTGCCAAAATACCTCGAGCAGTTTCTGATAGCTGATCTTGGCGGGATCATAGATCACTTGCACGGCTTCTGCGTGACCCGTGCCGCCGGCGGAAACTTCCTCGTAAGTCGGATTTTGCTTGTCTCCCCCGGTGTAGCCCGAAATCGTCTCGATCACGCCTTCCAGCTCGTCATAGGGCGGCTCCATGCACCAGAAACAGCCTCCGGCGAAGGTGGCTTTGGCGGCCGCCTGAGCGAAATCGCTGTACAGCAGATTCAAAAAGACTAGGCCGCAGACCCATAAACCGCTGATCACTAAACGCCTCATGTAGGTGTTCCCCCCGAGCCAGTTGTTCCACTCATAGACCTGCCTGCTCTGCAGCGGTTCCTGGCCCGGAAAGCCGCTTTATCATTTAGTGGCGCTAGCTACTGTCGTGTGGTCGGCACCTGAACCCTGACCTCATCGGCGAACAGCGTTTCAATGTCTATTTTATCGAAGCTGTAGTGATGATTGCAGAATTCGCAGTCGATCTCCACGCTATCCTGTTCGTCCAGGATCGACTGGACTTCGCTCTGACCGAGCGTCAGCAACATGTTTTCGATCCGCGAACGGGAACAGCTGCAGCGGAAAAAAACCGGCTCCGGTTCAAACAGGCGAACGCATTCTTCGTTGAACAGGCGGAACAGCAGCTCATCACTCGGCAATGTGAGCAGTTCCACGTTCCGTACGGTATCGGCTAGCATGGCGACCCGCTCGAAGTCCTCCCGGTCAGGCTGACGCCCTGGTAGCTCCTGCAGCAGCAGGCCGGCGACATGCTGGTCATTGGCCACCAGCCAGAGCCGCGTGTGCAATTGCTCGGAACGGGCAAAATAGCCCTCCAGGGCGCTGGATAGACTGGCTCCCTCGAGCGCGACGATGCCTTGATAAGGGTCGGCACCCTCATTCTGGATGGTCAGCGCCAAATGTCCCGGACCATAGACTTCGCCAAGCGGGCCCAACGGCACCGTGCCTTGCCACTGAGCGATGCCGCGAATGGCGCGCTGATGCGTCGCCTGGGCGACCACCGTCCGCAACGGTCCCCTGCCCTGCGCCTGCAGGATCAAAGAACCCTTGAATTTGATGGTGGCCGACAGCAAGAGCACGGCCGCCAGTGCCTGGCCCAGTTGAGCGCACACGGCGAAGGGGTACTGACGGCGCTCGAGCACGATCCGCCAACTGGTTTCCAGCCGCACCAATTCGCCCCGCACACCAATGTCTTCAAACAAAAAGCGTTGAAAACTATCTCGATTCGTCATTGTCCGATTGTCGTCTATGGGTTTGCCGTGCATTATACAAGGCTCATGCCAGGATCGGGATACGTTTCAGCGCGCTGAACGCAGTCAGCCTTGCACTTCGCCTGCAGCCGGTCAGACTAGGCAGCAACGTTTACGATCGCATTACTGGAGCACACCGCTTTTATGTTCACGAAAACTGCATCATTACCGGACGCCGAGGAGGCTTTGCCGGGTCGCAACGAAAAAACGAGCGTGCCAAGGCAGCACTATGTCAACGGTCATCCGCTTGAACCGCCTTATCCTCAAGGCATGGAAATGGCGTTGTTCGGCATGGGCTGCTTCTGGGGCGCGGAACGGCTGTTCTGGCAGCTCAGCGGCGTTTATGTCACCGCGGTGGGCTACGCCGGCGGTATCACGCCCAACCCGACGTACCGGGAAGTCTGCACCGGCATGACCGGGCACGCCGAAGTCGTGCGGGTCGTCTATGATCCTCAGCGGCTCGGTTATGAGGCTTTGCTTAAACGGTTCTGGGAATCGCATGATCCCACCCAAGGCATGCGTCAGGGCAATGATGCCGGCACGCAGTACCGCTCTGCGATTTACACGTACTCCGAGGCGCAGAAACGGCAGGCGCTGAGCTCTCGCGACGGCTACCAGAAGATGCTGACTCGGGCTGGCCTGGGCGCCATCACCAGCGAAATCCGGGATGCCCCGGAATTCTATTATGCGGAAGCCTATCACCAGCAATATCTGGCCAAAAACCCAATGGGTTATTGTAATCTGCGCGGAACCGGCGTGCCTTCCCCGCTATCGGGTGCAGCAGGCGGAAAAGCCTGCTGATTGCATCCGGTTTGAATCAGCCAGCCGCTCTTCGCTATGATGATCTGTCACCCGATTAAGGTCTTTTTTCCCATCCAGCCAAGGAATCCGATGCTACGTCGAATGTTTATCAGCGTACTGATCAGCGCCTTGATCGTCGGCTGCGCCACCTCGCCCTTGGGCCGTAGCCAATTGACGCTGCTGCCGGATAATCAGATGGTCACGATGGGCGTGCAGGCGTTTGCCAATTTCAAGAGCAAGCTGCCGGTCGATAGCAATTCGCGGGTGGACGCCTACGTCGACTGTGTGGCCGGCGCCATTACCCGGGAAGTGGGCGGAACGTGGGAAGTCGTCGTGTTCAAGGATGAATCGCCCAATGCGTTCGCCTTGCCCGGCGGCAAAATTGGCGTCCATTCCGGGCTGCTGAAGGTCGCCACGAATCAGGATCAGCTCGCGACCGTGCTCGCCCATGAGGTCGCCCACGTTTTGGCTCATCATGCCAATGAACGGGTATCCCAACAACTTGCCGTTCAGGGCGGACTTAATCTGTTACAAGCGATCGCCAATCCGACCAGCGCTGGCGGGCAGACTTTGATGGGGTTGCTCGGGGTCGGCGCGCAGTTCGGCGTTTTGCTGCCCTATAGCCGGTTGCAGGAGAGCGAAGCCGATCTATACGGCCTGGATCTCATGGCGCGAGCCGGTTTTGATCCCCAGGAAAGCCTTCAGCTGTGGCAAAATATGGAGCAGGCGGGCGGTGGACAACCCGTCGAATTTCTATCGACCCACCCATCCCACGCGACGCGAATGCGTGATCTGCAGAGCCGCATACCGAGCGCGCTGGCAATTCGCCAGCAAGCTCGGGCACAGGGCAAAGCCCCCCAGTGCTCTGGCTGATCCGCTGCCAGAGCGATCCGCCGAATCGGCGGCCGGCGTGAAAAATGCGCAAAAAAAAGCAGGAAGAGTGTTGCATCTTCCTGCGAACGAAAAGGAGGATTAGAGCACAGAGTGTTCTAACGACTTTCTAAGCTACTTAGCAAGTCGGTGAACAGCTTACCAGCGTCCTCAATACATTGAAATGTGACAAATTGTCGCGGCACAACCAAAGCCCGCCGGCAAGAAATATCAGCTTGGCAGGAAACCTTGCCAACAGTCTGCGCCGACACAGCTTAGCCGATGTGGACGGCAAAACGGCCGAGCGGTGCCACGCAAACCAAGCGCGGGTTCCGAGCCCTTAAGGACGGCTGCAAGCTTGAACCTCGTTCGACAGCCAAGGCCGCTATGAGCAATCGATCCTCAGCGACTTGAAATGATCGAACAGGCCCGCCTTCTCGCTCATGTCAGGTACCTTTTTGTCTGCTGCAACCTGTGCGGAACGGTCCTTGAAGTTTTCATTGGCATAGAGGGTGACAGCCGCCCTCGGTCCGGTCTCGATGCTTTCAATCTTGTTTTCCCAGTCCTGACCGAATGGACCGCGCAGGTTGGTCATGGCGACGGGCCCGATCAGCGTGAACCGATCGCCGCGAAAGCCGTCCTGAGCGTATAGACGCGCCCAGCAACCTTGTTTTTCGGCATCCTCCAGAATCTTTACCGGCGCCATCATCAGAACCGGTACTTCAATGGTGATAGTCTTTTCGCCTGGCTGATCGCTAGGTTTTTCCGGTTGCTCTTGCGTGGTCGGTTTGTGCCGGCTCTTCTGCGCCGCCATGGCGCTGTCCAGCAGGAAAGCTAAGGCAAATGCGGCAAGTGCCGCTCTCCAAACGCTTAAACGATTCATCGCTGCTCCTCTTTGTTTGCTGGGGACGTTCCCGAATGCACCGGATGCGAGGAGCTGGAGCGATGCCTCTCGTTCAAACGCTCACCGTTCCCCTCGATGGCTGAAGATTTTTTAAGGCAATGAATATGCCGAGACGGCGAAATCAAAACGCCAACTCGCTCCGATAAGCCCATTCGAGCGAACGCTCATGATCAGCCGCCAGCACTTCTTGTCACTGTGGGATCTGCCGTGTAAGGCTTACAAGGCAATCTGGTAATTCTTACCGGCTGACCCGTTCAGCATTGCCCAGTCAGACCGGTTCACCTCGGAGCCCAGGCCGCGGAGCTTTGTTGTGCGATGGAAGCGCGCCGATCGCGCGCCTGCCAGCTTCCCCGGCGCTCCTTTTCGGATAAACGTTTGCAGTTCCATCACTGCTTGCTAAAGTGTTAGCAATTTTTTGGAACCACTCAGGTCTCAGCAATGCCTATTCAGCCTCCGCTCTTGGAAGTCCTTTCCGGTCCATCGCATGATCAGGATGTCAAAGCGCTGCCCCGCCCCAAGCGGGCCAAGCCGCGTCCCCGCCGGCTGGTTATTTTCATCGGCGTCTTTTTAAGTTGTCTGTTGCTCGGCCTGATCTTCGTGTTCGCGCGCCCCCCGGTTTACCAGAGCAGCGCCTCGCTACTCACCGTCGCGCCCGCCGCGGTCGATCGCGACAATGCCGAAGCCGATGTGCAGCACGCCACCATCCAGCGCCAGATTCTGACTGGACAGCCTATCCTGGTCGAAGTATTGAGCCGTTTAAACGCCGAAGGCGAGCTGAGCGAGCCGCTCGCCGTGGATGATCTCCAAGGCATGTTTAGTGTCACCCCGGTGCCCGAAACCAACGTGGTGGAACTGCGCGCCCGCGGATCGGAACCGAAGATCCTGCCCCTGCTCGTCAATACCTGGATCGACGTGTATCAGGAGACGCGCGCCCGTGAAATCAAGCAGGCGACCGGAAATACCTCGGGCGCCCTGCAGGAGGAATTTCAGGCGCTGAGCCAGAAAATCGAAGACAAGCGCCAGCAACTCGACCGCTTTCGCGAAACTCACAATATTCTGACCCGAAAGGATGCAGACAATCAGGCGCTTGCCCGTCTCAAGGGTCTCAACGAATCGCTGAACAAGGCGAACGAAAAGGAAGTCAATGCGCGGTCCCGGCTCGAGGCGATCAGGCAGGCGGTCGCCCGCGGTGAACCGGTCGTTCCGCCGAGCGACGAGAGAACCATGGCGAACCTGGAAAGACGAGCCCAGGAGCTGCGCGAAGAATTGACCCAGCTCAACCGGCGCTATACCCAGGGATACATCGCGCTGCAGCCGCAGCTTAAGCTGATTCCGGAGCAGCTCCGGAAACTCGAGGACGAAATCAAGCAAAAGCAGCTCTACGGCAAACAAGCCGCGGTCAATGAAGCGGCACAACTGCACGCCGCGGCCCGCCAATCGGTTCAGGAAATCCAGCGCCAGATCGATGCCCACAAGCGCGAGGCAAGTGAATTCACCGCTCGATTCGCCCAATACGAAGCCCTGCAAAAAGAGCTCCAGCAGCTCGAAAATCTCTATCGCAAAACCGAGCAGCGCCTGGTCAAGATCGAAGTCAAGCAACAGGAAAAATATCCCCAGATCGATGTCGTGGAGCGCGCTTACAAACCCAGCAGACCGATCAGTCCCAATTATTCGCGTGACAGCGGCATCGCGCTGGGCGCATCTTTCATCATCGCCTTGCTCGCCGTCTGGCTGGACGACTACTTGACCCGTAAAGAAAAAGCAAGCGAAGCCGCGCTAACGCTTTCCGGTATCCATGTTTATCCATCTGCCGGCGCCCGCTCGGACGTGGAACGGTTCGCTCGCAGCGTTACCCAGAGCGTGCTGCCGCAGCAAGCGAACACCGCGCTGGCGCCAGGCAGCCCGAAAGCGCTGGAAAGCCCGTCGGTTCACGAGTTATCGGAACCCGAGATAGACGATCTACTGAATGCCGCTGAACTCTCCTCTCAGCAGATCATTATGGCTCTGCTCAGCGGCTTCACCCTGGAAGAAATCGCCGCGTTGCGTCCAGAACACCTCGATCTGCAGGAAAATAAGATCCATGTGCCGGGCGCGCACGCCAGAACGCTGCCGCTCGCGGAGCGCTTCAAGGCTTCACTTGCGCGATCCGCCGGCAGGCCCGCCTGGACTCAAGGCCCGCCCGTTGCCATCGAGGATCTGTCGGCTTTGTTGACCTGCGCCGTGATCGATGCAGGTCTTGCGAACCCACAGGAGATCGATGCGTATACGCTGCGTGATACCTATATCCTTTACCTGGTCAAGCAGGGTCTGCGGCTTTCTCTTCTGGAGAGCGTCGTCGGCCCGCTGCCCACGACAAGGCTGGCGGCATACGGGAAGTTTTCACCGTCCGGTCCGGGTGTTCCGCTGGAAGCCATCAATCTGACTTATCCCGCCCTGACGAGCCGGGGCGCTGGCCTTCATGATGAACCCTCCTAGCGCAGCACCACAGCGATTCGACTGGGCTTTCATCTGGAATATCGTCCGCAAACATCAATCCAAATTGGTCAAAGCGCACGTCATCGCGATACTGGCGGCGCTGACCAGCGTGCCGGTTCCCCTGTTGATGCCGCTCTTGGTTGATGAAGTCTTACTGCACCGCCCCGGCGTCACCGTCGCCACCATCGATCGGCTGTTTCCCGTCGCGTGGCATGGCCCCGTTCTGTATATTCTGGCGGTACTGTTACTTACCTTACTGCTGCGGCTCATTGCCGTGGTTTTCAACGTCTGGCAGTCGGGCCTGTTTACTTTCATCGCCAAAGACGTCGCCTTCCACATCCGCCGTCGACTCATCGCGCGGCTACAGCGTATTTCCATGGCCGAATACGAAAGTCTCGGCAGCGGCACGGTGGTGACCCATCTGGTGACCGATCTTGATACGCTCGATCACTTCATCGGCAGCACCATCAGTCGACTCCTGGTCGCCGTGCTTTCGATCACCGGCACCGCGGCCATCTTGCTGTGGATGCACTGGCCGCTCGCCGTGTTCATTCTTCTCCTCAATCCGCTGGTGATCTACTTCACCGGCATACTCGGCAAGAAAGTCAAGCAGCTAAAAAAACAAGAGAATGCCGCCATCGAAGCGTTTCAGCAGGCGCTGACCGAGACGCTGGAGGGAATCCAACAAATACGCGCCAGCAATCGCGAACGCCACTATACGGATCGGCTGATGAAGGCCGCGCGGTCGGTCAGGCAGCGCTCCGCCTCGTACTCCTGGAAAAGCGACTCGGCTAACCGGCTGAGCTTCTTGCTGTTTCTGTTTGGCTTCGATATTTTTCGCGCGCTGGCGATGTTCATGGTGTTCTTCTCCGGTCTCACCATCGGCCAGATGCTGGCGGTGTTCGGCTATCTTTGGTTCATGATGACGCCGGTGCAGGAAATCCTCGGCATTCAGTATGCTTTTTACGGGGCGAGGGCCGCACTCGAGCGTATCAATGGGCTGCAAAAACTCGAACTGGAACCGCGCTATCCCCACCTGACCGATCCGTTCAGCAACAAGACGACCACCGGCGTAGCCGTGGAAAATCTGCATTTCTGTTATCCCAATGGCGCCGAAGTCCTGAAAGGCATTTCGATGGACATTCGCCCGGGCGAAAAGATCGCCCTGGTCGGCGCCAGCGGAGGTGGCAAATCGACCCTCGTGCAGGTGCTGATCGGCTTATATCCGCCCACCTCCGGCATGGTTTATTTCGACGGCGCGCCGATCACCAGGATCGGCATGGACGTCGTGCGCGAGCATGTGGTGACGGTGCTCCAGCACCCCGTAATCTTTAATGACAGCGTGCGCGCCAACCTGACTTTGGGCCGCGAGAGGGATGATGATGAGCTGTGGCAGGCGCTGACCATCGCCCAGCTCGAATCGGTGGTGGAGAGCGCACCCAACGGCCTGGATACGATCGTCGGGCGCTCCGGCATGCGCCTTTCGGGCGGACAACGCCAGCGCTTGGCGATCGCCCGCATGATCCTGGGCGACCCGCAGGTCGTCATCCTCGATGAGGCGACCTCCGCGCTCGACAGTGAAACGGAGCACCGGCTGCACGCGGCGCTGACCCAGTTCCTCAAGAACCGGACCACCATCATCGTCGCCCACCGCCTGAGCGCCATCAAGCAGGCCGACCGGGCATTCGTTTTCGAGGACGGGCGCATTTGCGAACAGGGCGAGCATGACCTGCTGATCGCCCGCAAAGGCCTTTATGCCAAACTTTACCAGGAGCGCCAGAAAGCATCCTCGGAGCACCTTGATCTCGCCCGCTTCAAACCGATCAGCGAAGTCGGTCAGAGCTGAGTGTTTATAAAACCGGCCTTGAATAGGCCGGGTTAACCCGCGGCAGGGAGCCGGCCTTGGTGATGGCCCGAAATACCAGGAGGGTATTTTCGGGCCGGAATAATAGCAAACGCCATCATGTCAGCCGATTACGACCTGCACACGCACTCTCGATCATCCGACGGCTTTTTCTCGCCCGCCGAGCTCGTCACAGCGGCCGCCGTAAGCGGCGTAAAAATGCTTGCGCTGACCGATCACGACTGCATTGACGGACTGGAGGCAGCCGCCAAAACGGCTCGCGGCCAAGGCATCGAGCTGATATCCGGCATCGAATTATCCGTGACCTGGCGGGAGAAGTGCATTCATATCGTCGGCCTCAACATCGATGCGGCTTCGGCGCCGCTGCTGGGAGGCATCGAGCGTCTCCAGCGCACACGTAACGCGAGGGCAGAGGAAATGGGGCGACGCCTGGCCAAACACGGTGTCGAAGGCGCTTATGCGGCGGTCAGAGCGCTCGCCGGCGCGGGCATGATTACGCGCACGCATTTTGCCCGGTTCCTGGTGCAGCGTGGGCACGCCGCGAGCGTCAGAGCGGTGTTTGGAAGCTTTCTGACGCCGGGAAAGCCGGGCTATGTCGCCACGCAATGGGCGGAGCTCGATGAGGCCGTTGGCTGGATTCGTCACGCCCAAGGCGTCGCCGTGCTGGCTCATCCGTTACGCTATCGTCTGACGGCGTGCTGGATGCGACGCCTGTTGGCCGATTTCAAGGACGCAGGCGGTCAAGGCATCGAAGTGATCTCGGGTAACAGCAGCCCGGCCGATACGCGAAGCTGCGTCGACTATGCACAGCAATTCGAACTCCATGGTTCGGCCGGCTCCGATTTTCATAGCCCGGCGGACAACTGGCTCAAGCTCGGACGCTTGGCGCCGTTGCCCGATCAAATCAAGCCGGTGTGGCAAATCTGGCATGCGCGGGACTGATCACATCCCCGACTATCGAGGCTACTCGAAGGTATGCCTCTTGCACGGACGGTATGCTAAAATCCGCTGTCGATCTTTTCTACTAAGACGTGATGGTAAGACCGCCGTCTCATTGAACGAATAAATCGCCGTTACCGACGACAGGCTGTTGTCGAAACGACATACCAGAACAAAGTCGGTAGGTCTGGGCGAGGATCATTCAATCCTGGACCCGACCGACAAAGCCCGACTCGAGGCACTAAGAGGAAAAAGCTACCGCCATGAAATTTAATCTCCTGTTGACCAAGTCGTTGCAATTTGTCACGTTCGCGCTGTTTACGTTCATGACCTTGGTTTACTTCGGTGTTTTATTGTTGTTGCCGCTGGATCTGTTGTTCCAAATCGTTCGCTTACTCCATTCGCTGGGACTCCCGACGCTAGTTTCCCTGGCGCTTGGCGTCTCGTTGCTGACCTACGTCGGTTATCACGTCTACCGCATGCCTGATCTTTACACGCTCGTGATTGATATAGGCCGCGAGCTGATCAGCTTCGGCCATGCACAGGTCAAGCGCTTCGACCCGCTGATAGAACTGGCCAAATAACGAGCCTCAAGCTCGACCACCAAAAGGAGATCCAGTGCGTCGCGTAACAAGTCCACGCTACGAGGGCTGGATCGCCGGCAATGCGTTGCCCGGCAGCGCGGTAGCGTGTCGCTGCGGCCATATTGCCCACTGTGCGAAAAGCGGTCATGTTCACTAAAAAGGCAGCAACTCAGGTCGCGGTCATCGATGTCATTGCCCGCCGCTGGAGCGGCCGCGCTTTCGACCCGCAGCGCGGTATCGACCACCAGACTCTCATGGCCCTGCTGGAAGCCGCGCGCTGGGCGCCGTCGTGTTTTGGCGATCAACCCTGGCGTTATTTGATCTGGGATCGCTCGGCGAACCCGGACGACTGGCGGCGGGCGTTCAACTGCCTGTCCGAAGGTAATCAGGCCTGGGCGCGGCACGCACCGGTTTTGATGCTGGCGACGGCGGATAGCGTGTTCACAGCCAGCGGCAAAGCGAACCGCTGGGGCCAGTACGATACCGGGGCGGCCAGTATGAGCTTGATCCTGCAGGCGACGGCGCTGGGTTTGATGGTACACCAAATGGGCGGGTTTGATGCGGACAAGGTCCGCGCCGAATTTCAGATCCCTGAGCGTTTCGCCTGCATGGCGATGATCGCCCTGGGCTACCAACTTCCGGAAAACCAGATTCCCGAGGAACTGAAAGAGCGCGAATACGCTCCCCGCGTTCGTAGACCGCTGGAAGAGAGCTTTTTTCTAGGCCGCTGGAACAACGGGTTCAAATAGCGCTACCGCCGAAGGCCGCGTGCTCAGGCTGCCTCCACCGTATCCCGCGAAGTGCGAAACGACGGGCTCGCGCTTTGTCCCAACACGATCACGCGGTCGACCGAGGCGATGGTCTCGGGACGGTGAGCGATGATCACGCGCGTCAATTTGAGCTGCCGCACGGCCTCGTTCACCTGCTTTTCGCGGGCCACGTCTAGATGGCTCGTGGCCTCATCAAGAAACAGAATTTGTGGGTTTTTATACAGCGCCCGCGCCAGCAAAACGCGCTGTTTCTGGCCCCCTGAAAGCACCGTCCCCATGTCGCCGATGAGCGTGTTGTAGCCCATCGGCATCGCCATGATGTCCGGGTGAATGGCCGCCAGCCGGGCCGACCTTTCGATGTGTTCCTGATCGTATTCCGGCTCGAAAAAGCAGATGTTGTCGGCAATGGAGCCGGCGAATAGCTGATCTTCCTGCATTACCGCGCCGATCATCTCGCGGTAGTTTTGGACGCCCAGGCGCGATAGACCGAGGCCGCCGATCAGCACCTCGCCTGTGGTCGGCTGCAGCAGGCCGAGCATGATTTTGACCAGTGTCGTCTTGCCACAGCCGGAAGGCCCTACGATGGCCACCGATTCGCCGTCCTGGATGGTTAAATCCACGTTCTGCAGCACCGGCGGATCGGCCTCCGAATAGCGAAAGCTGAGCCCGCGCACCTCGATCGTCCCCGGCAAGGACGGGACTGCGGCCGCGACTTCGCCGGTCTCGGGATCGCTCAGGGCGATGTCGGCGACTCGCTCGGCGTGAAGGCCCAGCATCCTGAATTCAATGCCTTTTTCGATAAAGCTGATGATGCGGCTGGTGAACTGTTCCTTGAACGAGACGAAGGCGAACAGCATGCCGACGGAGAAGCCGCCGTCCAGCACCAGCCTGGCCCCCAGCCAGATCACGGCGGTGTTTTCGATGCCAAACAGTCCGCCGTTGAGCAAGCGGTACAGTATGCCCAGCTTCTGCACCCGAATCCCGGCGTTGAAATGATCAATCATCAGGTTCTTGTACGCGGTGTTGCGCTGAGGCTCGCGGTTGAACAGCTTGACGCTCTGCACGCCGCGCACCGTCTCCAGCAGATTGGTCTGCTGCTTGGCGGCGCGCAGGATCTGCTCCTCGCTCGCCCGTCGCAGCGGCAGGAACAATCCCAGTCTAAGAAGTCCATAGAGCGCTGCGGCGAAACACACGATCGCGGCCAGCTTCCAGCTATAAATCAGCATTATGGCCAGCGTACCCAGCGCCATGAAGCCATCGACGATGGCTTCGAGGAAGCTCGTGGTGAGCGTACGCTGAATGACGTTGAGCGATTCGAAGCGCGATACCACGTCGCCGAGATGGCGCTTTTCGAAAAAACTCATCGGCAGGCGCAGCAGATGGCGGAACAGATTGCTCATGAGCTGCAGGTTGAAGGTCGTGCTGAGCACCATCACCACCCAGGCGCGCAACGCCGTGACCCCCGCCTTGATCAGGGCCAGCAGCAGGAAACCGGCGCCCAGCACCGCCAGCAAATCGCGGTCCTCGGCGACGATGGCGCTGTCCACGACCCATTGCATGAAAAATGGGCCGGCCGTGGCGAACACTTCGATGGCACCGGCCAACAAAAAGATTTGCAGGACCGCGCCGGCAGCGCCGGGCAGTCGGCCCAGGAGCTGTGACAACTTGATCGGACGGTGCTCGGTTTTTGGCGCAAAGTCGTGTGCCGGCGCCAGTTCCAGTGCGACGCCAGTAAAATGCTTGGACACTTCGGCGACACTCAGCAGCAGCCGGCCGCGGGCCGGGTCGTGGATGACGGCGGCACCGTTTTTGATCTGCGCCAGCACCACGAAGTGGTTGAAATCCCAGTGCAGGATCGCCGGCAGAGTCAATTTATCCAGCTCGCCCAGTTCCATTTTGACCGGGCGCGACGATAGCTTGAGCTGAGCCGCGACGCTGATCAGATGACTCAGGCTGGTTCCCTTGAGTGACGGCGAGTGGTTGCGGCGCAAACCGGCCAGATCGATGCGATAGCCGTGATAGGACGCCACCATCGCCAGGCAGGCGAGACCGCACTCGGTGGCTTCGCTCTGCAGGATCAGCGGTGTCCTGCGGCGGCCGGACAGATTGAGCGCGTGCTGAACAGCCATTCTTATAGACGTCCGCTAATGCTGTAGAGCGGATCGAACACCCAATCGATGATGCGTCGATGATCCAGCCAGATATCCGCATCCAGCAGCATGCCGGATTGCAGTGGAACGCGCTGTCGATAAACCTGCACCGCCTGCGCATCCAGCGCGACGGTGATGCGATAGACGGATTCCTGCAGGTTCACCGGCAGATTGGCCTCGTTCGGGGTAATGAGCGTTTTGGAGATTTCTCGAATGCGTCCCCGCTGGCTGCCGAAGCGCTGATAGGGAAATGCCTGATAGCGCAGCGAAACGGTTTGCTGCGGCGCGATGAAGCCAATCGCGCGGGAAGGCACCAGAAGCTGCGCCTCCAGCTCGGCGCCCGCCGGCAAGATGGATAACAGGGGATTTGCGGTGTTGGCTTTCTGCCCCCGCTCGACCAGTATCGCGGTCACCGTGCCCTCGCCGGGCGCCGTAATGACGATATTACGCCGCGATTCGTATTCGGTGAGCTCTTGCTCCAGTGCCGAGATGTCCCGCTCGATGGCGGCGCGCTGATTGCTGAACTTCAGTTGGCTGGAGGCGAGCTGCAGCCGGGCCGAGCTCAGCTCCCGCTCCAGTTCCAAATGGCTGCGCTGGAGATTTTGCAGTTTGCCTTGCTGGTCGAGCAGTTCTTCGCGTCTTTTCTGAGCTTCAATTTCAGCGACGAATTTTTTTGCCAGCAGGTGCTGGTAGCGGCTTGCCATGTTCTCCGCGCTGGCCAGCCGTAGCAATTGCGTGGCGATTTCGGATGTGATGTGCGCCAGCTCGCGTTCCATGCCAGCGATGCGCTCCCCTAAGGCGCGGTACTCGATCTGATCAATGCTCTGCTGTTTGGTCAGCTCTTCTTTCAGGCTGTCGCGTCGCTGCTTGAGCTGGGCGATGGCGCTAGCCTGGGCCTCGGGGGTCGCGCGCGAACTGCGCTCGGTGGACAGGATAAAAAGGGCATCGCCTTTTTTCACGCGCTGGCCTTCGCTGACATATTTTTCAATCAACGTTCCGGCCTCCGGCGCATAGACCTTGATCAGACCCTTGCTGGGCGCCAGATAACCAGTCACGTGAGACTTGCGGGTATACTCGCCCCAAAAAGCGAATGCGACGAGCGCTGCCGCGATCGATAGGGCAACAGCAGTGAGAAAGGAGTAGGAAAGGTGACGTACCTGCATCACTTCGCCGAAAAGCCTCTCTTTCCTGAAATCGAGGGCTTCCTGCCGGAACAGATGATGACTCACCGCTCGCTTCTCCTTTCCACTACCTTGTCGCTTTCTCCGCGCTATGACCTAGGTCGTCAGAACATCCGCCGCTCGGCGCATCACGGCGGACGGTTTCAGGTTATGGGTCACTACCTGAGGACAGCGCAGACACGCCGCACGGCCTTCCTGTTGCCACCAGCGGCAGTTCGGCCGGATCGAGCAGGCTGGCAGTCGCGACACTGCCACGGGCACCCAGCGCACCACCTTTTCTGCGAGCCGACACTTCGATTCCCCGCTCGCGAAATGCGCGCAGCCGCTGCAGGCGCACGGGGCGGCGAAGCGGAAGACCTCGGATGGCGCAACCGGTTTGGCCAGCGCCAGCAACTTCTCGGTCACCGGCTCGGCTGAGCTCAGATACGCCATTTCGGGCGCATCCGGAGTGCCGCCGACGACGCCGATCACCTTACTGCCTTCCCAATCCGGCTGGGCGCTGGGACACAGCGTCAGGTCTTGGTGGTTCATGGTGGCGTTATCCTCAGGCGAATCCGGCAGAGGCAAAGCCTGCCGTTTCCACTACCGGCACGCTCAATCCGCCCTGTAAGCCCTGCAGAATATCGGGACGGATGCCCCCCGCGATGATGCCGATGTCCTTCGCAAAGGTATATCCGCCTCCACCGACCTCCTCCACTTCCTCCTCACTCAACTCGATGCCAGCGGCCTTGCGGGCGTCCAGTGCTCGTTCCACACCTTGAGCCGCTACGCGGACCAGATCGTCCATTGATATGCGCAATGATTTCCTATGGTTCGACATGACGTTCTCCTTCGATCAACAACGGAAAAACCGGTTTACTGTCCGAATATCGCCGCTTGGGGCGGCAGAGGTTGTGGATTGAGCGCTACAGCATCAAGCTTGCTAATGAAATCAGCAGGACGTATGTAGGGCCAGACCCAGCGGGGGAATGACGACAAGTCCTGATCGGGACCGATCAGCCCGCCGGCCACTTTTTCCAGATCACTGGCAGCGATGGGCGCCAAATCGCCGCTCATCCGTATTTGCTTACTCATAGCTATTCTCCATGAATGGACGTTGACAGAATCCGAGCGATTCTGTAGTTAAAAGCGTGATAGCGAAGGTCGTTGCAGTCGCTTCCTGCCCGCAAAAACAACTCGTCCCTGCATCGCTATCACTCCCACCTGCCGAAACCCCTGTCCTGCGTTCGGCAGGTGAGTCAAGCCTACGCGGGGCGTGCGAGCTGCGCTGTGAGCCATTGCACGCGCGCGCTGTGCACTTTTACCTTCGGCGGCAATGTCGATGTTGAACACGCGCTTCAAGCGCTACACCCAGCTCATCGCCGCCTGCCGCTCGGCGGGTGTTGGGTTGGCGGCCTCGTTTGGCGCTTTGGCCTTGTTGCCTTTGCCGCGTTTGGCTGGTGTCACCCGCGCGGTGCTTAACTGTTCGGGGGAACACCCCATGGAAGCGGGTGAGGTTCACCCTGGGCTTCGGGATCAGGGCAGCTAGCCGGGCGCTAAAGTCCTACGGTTCGACAAAATCGCCGGGAGCGATTTTGAACAGCCGAAGGCTGGCCCGCAGGGCAGGAGGCCCGGAGTCACATCACATGTGTCGTCCCATCCCGGTAGGGTGTCTTCAGTTGATAGCGGATGTTGCCGACTTCGGTCAGTGAGAAGCGCTTTTCGGAAGACCGCCGGACGGCTGACGTAACGACACAGCCGTTTCCGCTTGGCTCGTTCATTCGCTTTGGCCGCCACACCGACATGCAGGGAAAAGCCGGCTACCTTGCCCGCCGTGTCCATGATGGAATCGTACGGATCGCAGACCGGCAGCATTTGCAGGGTAAACACCTTGGGACCTTGCTGGGGTCCCACGGGAATGCGGCATGTAATGGAATGTCCCAGCAGTTGATCCATCGGCCCGTCATCCACGGCCTCCGAGGCGAGATAGCTGTTCTCCGCATCCCGCTCCAATAGCCCTTCCCGTTCCAGAAAGCGGGCAATGCGCACGGCGATGGTCTGGGCCAGTTGCGTGAATTCGTCCCGGCTCAAGCGCCTTGGCCCAGCGAAACCGGGCTGCCGATCCGTTGGCGCCATCGAGATAAACACCATCCAGAAACAGCATATGGAAGTGAATATTCAGGTTGAGTGCGGATCCAAACCGCTGGATCAATGTGATGGTACCGGTTTGTGCCGTGGCCCGGGTATAGCCGGCTTTTTTCGTCAGATGTGCGGCGATGACGCGGTAGACGATGCCCAGCACCTGGCCTATGATCGCCGGCCGGCTGGCAAACAGAAACCGGAGCGGGAAAGGCACACTGAGCACCCTTTGCCGCATGTTTGTCCGTCAATGCCATTCTAGAAGGCATGACCTGGCTCGGTCATGCCTACGACGAAGGCCCTTTCTATCAGAGCCAGCGGTTTGATCGCTACAAATCGCTACAAAAAGGTGATCCAAACTTTATTGGATCAAGGCAAGGCGTATCATTGTTATTGCATCAAAGAAGAGCTTGAAGCGCTGCGGGCTCAGCAAATGGCACGCAAGGAAAAACCCCGTTATACCGGGATATGCCGCAGCCGTACCGAACCCCGCGAAGGCGTGGAGCCGGTGGTGCGCTTTCGCAGTCCGGATGAAGGCGAGGTGGTGACCGACGATGTGGTCAGGGGCCGAGTTGTTTTCCAAAACAAGCAATTGGATGATTTGATCATCATGCGCTCCGACGGGACGCCGACCTATAATCTCACGGTCGACACCCATCCCGCTGAAGTGAGGCGACCTTTGTATGTCTGGAAAACGCGCCAGATGATTTCGGAGTCCGGGTGACCCAATCACGCAACCGGCAAAATGTGGTGAACTTGGAAGATTTCGCCGCGCTCGCTGAGCGCCAGTTGATGTGACAGCAAACATTACAGATGGCCGGCATCGAGTATCTAGTCGAGCGCGGCGAAGACGATTCAGCGCTGTCGGATAAGTGTTTCAGCACTCGTGAGGCTGCTCCCATTCTGGCATGCACAGTAATATCAGCGAATTGGCACGAGTTTGTCGTTGCAGCCAAAGGCGACAAGAAGAGGCTGTTCGGGCGAGAGGGATTTGTTGTCTCGACTGATCCCTTCCGTAAAGCCTATGAGCAGCTTTTTCCCGATTTGCTGACTGGGCGGCAGCTTTGGAGAACGGTTCAGGTCGGCAGGATCGTGCAATCATGGATTCGAGACAGGGCAGCCTCGGAGCCGGATCCCAAGATTCTGCCTGAGGATGTTCTTCCGGCGAGAGAAATTCTGAGGCATGCCGCATGGTTACTGTTGCATATTTTGTTTAGACGGCCGCAGCTGCAAAACGGTCCGACCTTGGAATTGACAGAAGACGAGCTTAATAAATTATCGATGGAGATGGATATCGTTGCTCAAAAGCTGGTGGAAGTGCCTCAGGCTATTTAATGGGGTAAGCAGGCACGGAGCATTTTCGAGAACCGAACCGACTGCCGCACATTGAAAGGCCGACTGATGGCAGCATTGGCATAGCGGAAAATAAGATAGTGATGACGAAGCAAAAACTGGAACTCACTTGGATTGGCAAGGAAAAACGGCCCCAACTGGAGCCGCGTATCCTGCTCGAAGATCCGGAAAAGTCCTACCATGCCAAGCATCGGGTTTCGGATAACGACATTTTCGACAACCGGCTGATCTTCGGGGACAACCTACTGGCGCTCAAGGCATTGGAGCAGGAGTTCACCGGCAAGGTGAAATGCGTGTTCATCGATCCGCCTTACAACACCGGCAGCGCGTTCGCGCATTACGACGACGGGCTGGAGCATTCGATCTGGCTGGGGCTGATGCGGGACCGGCTGGAGATCATCCGGCGCTTGCTGGCGGAGGATGGATCGCTGTGGATCACGATTGACGACAACGAAGCTCACTACCTTAAGCTGCTCTGCGACGAGATATTTGGCCGACAGAACTTCATTGCTTCAAACATTTGGCAGAAGAGATATTCACGAGAGAATAGAGAGGCGATCGGAGATGCACATGACTATGTTTTCCTATTTGCGAAGAACGCTGAACGTTTCAAGGCTATTCGCAATCGGGTACCAATAAGCGAAGAGCAGGCAAAGGTCTACAAGAACCCAAACAATCATCCACGTGGTCGTTGGCGTCCTATTCCAATGACTGCGCAAGGATATCGACCGAACCAGATGTACGAGATCGTTGCGCCGGGTGGCGCTGTGCATCGACCACCCGAAGGACGTTGCTGGTCCACGATAGAAAGCGAGTTCCTAAAGTTGCGAAACGCTGGCCGAATCTACTTCGGCAAGGACGGTAACAGCCAGCCAAACATCATTCGCTTCTTGGATGAGGTTGAAGGTATGGTGCCTTGGACATGGTGGCCGCACGAGGAAGTGGGCCACACGGACGAAGCGAAGAAGGAAATGCACGCGCTGTTCGGAAAGGGCGACCCGTTTGTTACACCGAAACCAGAGAGACTGATCGCGCGCGTTCTCCACATTGCCACAAACGCCGGAGACCTCGTCCTCGACTCCTTCGCCGGCTCCGGCACCACCGGCGCGGTCGCCCACAAAATGGGCCGCCGCTGGATCATGGTGGAGTTGGGCGAACATTGCCACTCGCATGTTATCCCGCGCCTGAAGAAGGTGATTGACGGCGATGACAAGGGCGGCATCTCCGAAAGCGTCGGCTGGAAGGGTGGTGGCGGCTTCCGTTACTACACCCTTGCTCCTTCCCTGATCGTCAATGATCGCTGGGGCAACCCGGTCATCAATCCCGAATACAACCCGGCACAACTGGCCGAGGCGCTGTGCAAGCTGGAAGGCTTCAGCTACGCGCCTTCGGAGATGCACTGGTGGCAGCACGGCCACTCCAGCGAGCGCGATTTTCTGTTCGTCACCACGCAAAACCTGTCTGCCGACCAGTTGCAGGCCCTATCCGATGAAGTCGGCCCCGAGCAGAGTCTGCTGGTATGCTGCTCGGCCTTCCGCGGCGTGACGGCGGCCAAGGCATCGCAACGCTGGCCCAACCTGACGCTGAAGAAGATTCCCAAGATGGTGCTGGCCCGCTGCGAGTGGGGCCATGACGATTACAGCTTGAACGTTTCGAATCTGCCCATGGCGACAACGTCTCCCCCGACGGCTATCCCGGCAGCGGACGATGGGCGACGGGCGGCCAGGCGCAAAGAGACCGCGCCCGGGCAAGGTGCGCTATTCGAGGAGGACAAGGTGTGAAACGCGATCAGGCACTATCGCTGCTGGCGCGCAGCAAGCCCGTGCTGGCCGAGCGTTATGGGGTCACCCGGCTGGCCCTGTTCGGCTCCACCGCGCGCGATTCGGCGCGCCCGGACAGCGATGTGGACGTGCTGGTAGCCTTCGATGGCGCGGCCGGTTCCGCGCGCTACTTCGGCGTCCAGTTCTATCTGGAGGACGCTTTGGGTTGTCCGGTCGACCTGGTCACGGAAAAAGCGTTGCGCAAGGAGCTGCGCCCGTCCATCGAGCGGGAGGCCGTCGATGTCTGACGCCACGCCGCGCGAGTGGCGCTTTTATCTGGACGATATGATCGGCTTTGCCGAAAAGGTGCTGGCCTATACCCATGGCCTCGATCAGGCCGCTTTCGAGGCCAGCGGACTCAACTATGACGCCACGCTGCGCAATCTGGAACTGATCGGCGAAGCGGCGATGCACATTCCGGAATCGGTGCGACAGACCCATCCGGAGATTCCATGGCGCATGATCGTCGCCACCCGAAATCGCCTGATTCATGGCTATCTCGGCATCGATAATGACACTGTGTGGAGCATCGTCGAGGACGATGTGCCGAATCTTCTGCAACAATTGAAGCTGATGCGGGAGAAGTCGGCATGAATCAAGTCTTTCACCATGTCAGCGGCCGTCTGTCGCTTCGCCCGCCGCAAGCGGAATCGCTTTCGCGTCTGGTACACGCCATCGGAGCGACGCCGGCGCTCTTGCGTCACGAACGGGATGTCCCGGCCATCCTCTCCACGCTGATGGCCGAGTTTCCAACCCTGGAAGATTTCGAGCGCGAATTCCCCTCGCTGTGCTTCGCGCTGGCCACGGGTGTGGGCAAGACCCGGCTGATGGGAGCCTTCATCGCCTATCTGCATCTGGCGCACGGCATCAACAACTTCTTCGTGCTGGCCCCGAACCTGACGATCTACAACAAGCTCGTCACCGACTTCACGCGCAACACGCCGAAGTACGTGCTCAAGGGTATCGCCGAGTTTGCCCAGCAGCCGCCGCTGATCATCACTGGCGACAACTACGACCAGACCGGCGCGGCGGTGGACGATCAGTCGATGGGCTTTGCCCACGACGTGCGCATCAACATCTTCAACATCTCCAAGATCAATTCCGAAGTGCGCGGCGGCAAGGAGCCGCGCATCAAG
>CADDZF010000009.1 GCA_902812445.1 Methylococcaceae bacterium
CGAACGATCCGACCCCGTACTTTTATGAGGCCATCAAAAAGCAGACCGAGAACCGGCCGATCGAGGCCCTGCACAACCTCCAGCAAGCCATCGAACGCAACGACAACCGGGCGGTGTACCGCTCGCGGCAGATGCTGGATGAGGACCTGGCGGCACGAAGCGCCGCCCTCGGCCGCATCTACAACGACTTGGGCTTTGGCCAGCGGGCGTTGGTGGAGGGTTGGAAGTCGGTCAACACCGATCCGGGCGATTACTCGGCCCATCGGTTTCTGGCGGACAGTTACGCCGTCCTGCCGCGGCACGAGGTAGCCCGGATAAGCGAACTGTTGCAGTCGCAGTTCTTGCAGCCACTGAATATCACGCCGGTGCAGCCGCACTTGGCGGAACGGAATCTGTTGGCGTTCAACGCCTTTGGGCCCTCCGCGCTGTCGTTCAACGAGTTTAACCCCTTGTTCCAGCGCAACCGCTTCACGCTGCAAACCTCCGGAATTGTGGGCAGTAACGATACCTATGGCGATGAAGTCACTCACGCCGGCCTCTGGGAGAAGTTTTCCTACAGCCTAGGACAGTTTCATTACCAGACGGAGGGATTTCGAGAGAATAACGACATACGCTCCGATATCTATAATGCTTATTTCCAAGCTCGTCTAATACCGAATGTGACAGCACTAATCGAATTCCGTCATCAGGATATAGAACATGGGGATCTCGACCTGGAATTCGATTCAAAACCAATCTCCACCTTTCGTAGCGATATCACATCCGATCTCTATCGTACCGGACTTCACCTTCAGACGTCACAAAATGGGTATTTTCTGGCATCTTTTACGCATCAAGACGCAAACTTTTTGGAAGGTTCCAAAATCCCTCGGACACGCACGGTTGCACGCGGTGATATTGCGGAAGTTACTTATGGATATAAACTACCCCTCTACGACGTTTTTACAGGAGGAGGATACTATGCATTAAATCAATCGTTTAAGGGAACCGATGACCTACAGAGGCAGTCAATAAGGCATAGTAATGCGTACATCTATACCCATATTCGCTATCCGGAAACATGGATTTGGAATTTTGGTTTAAGTGCTGATTGGCGCGATGATACAGAAATCGCGGATATCAGTGCGATCAACCCGAAGGTCGGAATTCTATGGAATGCTACACCGAATACCACGTTAAGAATTGCCGCTTTCAAAACCATTAGACGGAGCTTGATCGCCGGAGGAACCTTGGAGCCCACTCAGGTTGCCGGATTCAATCAGTTCTTCGACGATCTAAATGGAACCAGGTCTGAGCGTTATGGCTTCGGTATAGATCATCGGTTTTCTCTGAATATCACCGGTGGACTGGAATTATCAGAACGACAGTTACGTGTTCCGAATTGCGCCGACAGATGGAGAGAAACCTCCTATAGAGGATATCTCAATTGGACTCCAAACAGCCGCTGGGCAAATTTGATTGAATATTTCGGGGAGGATTTTGACAACTTAGGGCAGGGCTCACCTCGCGACACCATGACGCAAAGATTTTCATTGGGCACGTCTTACTTTGACCCATCGGGCTTATTCGCAAAGCTTAAGGCGAGTTACTTTGTTCAAAAAGTTCGCTTGGACGGAGGTTTTGGTCAGGATAGCGCTCCTTTTCTTGACCTTGCTTTAGGCTATCGCTTGCCAAAACGCTACGGCATCTTTCAGTTGAGTCTGGAAAATTTGCTTGATCAGCGCTACCGATATGAAGGCTTGCAGAACAGAGCAGTGAATTCGGCGATAGATGGCCTACCATCGTCGGGTCTTCCTTTTCCACAAGGATTTACAGTATCTGCGAGGTTAATACTGGCTCTCTAGATCGAGCAAATAACAAGCAGCCGTTTTTATTCAATAACAGAGGAGAAACAGCCAATGAATCGTAAAACCGCTAAGCACAGATTGAATAGCTCCTTTCGATTGATTACCCTCATTACCTCTCTAGGAATAGCGCTTCTAACTCTGGACTCTTGCTCCGATGCGAACAAGGGGGAAAATACGACGTCAACAAATCCAGATTATGAAAGCAATTACGTTGATATTATTGTCGAGAAAGAACCCCTTAATCTTCAGGATCTTCAGCAATTTCAAGACTTTCTGAAGCGGGCCAATATCTCATCGATTGGGTTTGTTGATCGTGACGGAAAGTTTAGAGCCTTCACCGTTCAAGGACTACCGATAGACCTGTGCGGATCCGATGAGCCATCGAAACAGTCTGCTAGCGCACCCCGCACCTGCCGGGATAACATCCCTTCGGGCGATTTCATGTTGAGGATGCAGAACCAACAGAATTGTCCTCATCATTGCAACGACGCTGTCGGCAACCGTCACCATTGCGTAAAGGTTGAAAATACGAAAGGGAAGTGGAGTTGCAGTAAGCCGACTAACGAATGTAGCGTTCAATGCGGATAACCACCTAATTGAAGCAACATAGCCCAGGTTAATCGTGCCAAGTGGCATAACCACGGGAATCGTGGAATGTAGTCGGGCCGACAGGCAGCATAGCGAGCATACCCCGCGTAGATACTGTCTTTCCTATCAAGCGGGAAATGCATAATCGGCTTAAAAAGGCGTACGGGTTTCGTGACACCAAAGCACAGATGGACGGGTTTTCCCAGGACAGCGCCAAGTGCGGCCCATTTTGTCTTGTCCCGCGCCAACCTGTCGGTCTGTATGACCGACAGGTTGGGCTGCGCTCCGCTTCTCCGTTGAGGGGATTGTCAGCCCAGCCCGCCTATAGAAGTTTACCAACAAGGCACTGGACTTTGTTGCGCTCCTACACTCGCACGAGAATCAAAGGCGGTTGTTATTTCTTCACGGGGAATCTCGCGAAGCGTAGACATAATCTCCTGCTTATCGAACGGATCGATGCGCCGCGCGATGCGGATAATTAACTGGCGTCGTACCGATGTTTCAAGGGGCAGTTCTTTCATTAACCGTCAACCTTGGCGTCGCACTTTCAGGCGTCGAAGGGGCGATCCAGATCGCGTCGCGACGGGCCGACGTGCATCCGATGGGGCCTCGGGAGCGCGTCTAGGCAAACGCAACGCTTTCCGGTGAGCGCCTTTTCGCATAACAATAAACTTTGGTGTACGGAATGACAGTAGATAGATCAGCCTCAAAGCGACCCAGAATCGTCATCGTCGGGGGCGGCGCCGGAGGACTTGAGCTCGCCACCCGCCTCGGCAAGTCATTGGGCGGCCAGAAGGCCGATGTCGCATTGATCGATTACAGCCGGACGCATATCTGGAAGCCTTTGTTGCACGAGGTCGCAGCCGGAACCCTGGACTCATACGAAGATCAGGTCGCATACCTGGCGCAGGCAAGCAGCAACCGGTTTCAGTTTGTACTCGGCCGCATGATTGGCCGCCGCCTATCGAATACGGCTATCTCGCCGAGCAAACCACCGGGCGCAAGCGTATCTGGACGCTTTCGGACATGGCCAGCGCAGTGGCCCTCGCCGCCTTGACAGGCGATGAGGCTGGCACGGGCCGTGATTGTCTCGAGCCGGCGATTGCGCGCTGGAGGATCGACGCCTCCGAGAAGTCGAGCTCAAAGGTGACTGCTGCTTGGGGTTGTGCAAAGATGGAGAGAATCGATCAAGCTCATGAGGACAAAAACGGTTTCGCGCCTGATCTGCGTGCTACTAGGTTTGGGAATGCTGTTCGGCTGTGGCGAGAGACCGCTGAACGATCCTTATCCTCGTGAGGATGACGGGAAGAACGTTCTTTACTCATCGTTCAACGAGCGGCCCAAGCACCTCGATCCGGCGATCTCGTATAGCGAGAATGAGTATTCGATCATTTCACAGATCTATGAGCCGCCTCTGCAATACCATTATCTGAAACGCCCTTATACGCTGGAGCCGAACATCGCTGAGCAGTTGCCCAGCGTCGTGTATCTCGATGCGAATGGACAAGCGTTGCCCGAGGACGCCAGAGAAGAGGACATCGCTTACAGCGACTACGTGATACGGATCAAGCAAGGCGTTTTATTTCAGCCGCACCCCGCTTTTGCGCAGAATGCCGATGGTACCTATCGCTATCACGCCTTGACCGCGCAGCAGTTGAAA
Organism: Methylococcaceae bacterium; assembly: GCA_902812445.1. GTDB lineage: Bacteria > Pseudomonadota > Gammaproteobacteria > Methylococcales > Methylococcaceae > CADDZF01. The sequence continues at coordinate 4,096 of CADDZF010000009.1, forward strand.
CGGATTTCGACGATCGCCGATTTTGCCAAGACCGGCGAGCGCGAATTGACCGCCGAGGACTATATCTATCAGATCAAACGGCTGGTCCATCCGCAAATCCATTCGCCCATCGCCGAATTGATGAAGCACTATATCGTCGGCATGCAGGCATTCGCCGATCAGGTGGAGCAGCGCTACCGCTCGCGGCCCCAAGGCGGCACGGCGTTTTTCGACCTGCGGGGGGTCGCCTTGCCGGGCGTTGAAGCGCTCGACCGCTATGCCTATAAAGTTCGCATTCGCGGCAAGTATCCGCAATTCCGGTTTTGGCTGGCCATGCCTTTTTTTGCGCCCATGCCCTGGGAGGCGGACGCATTTTATGCCCAGCCGGGGCTGATCGAAAAAAATGTTACCCTGGACTGGTATCCGGTCGGCACGGGCGCGTATATGCTGACAGAAAATAATCCCAACCGCCGCATCGTATTGATGAAAAATCCGCGCTTTCATGATGAGGCTTATCCTGCCGAAGGCGAGCCGGCGGATGCGGCCAACGGCTACCTACAGGATGCGGGAAAGAAGCTGCCATTCATCGACAAGATCGTGTTTACCCTGGAGAGAGAAATCATTCCCTACTGGAACAAGTTCCTGCAGGGCTATTATGATGCCTCCAGCATCGCTTCGGACAACTTTGATCAGGCGATTCAATTTACCGGCCAGGGCGATATCGAGCTGACGCCCGCCATGCGAGAAAAGCATGTCAAGCTGCAGACCGCCGTGACGACCTCCATTTTTTACATGGGGTTCAATATGCTCGACCCTGTCGTCGGCGGCTATGGCGAGAAAGCGCGCAAGCTGCGACAAGCGGTTTCCATCGCGGTGGACTATGAGGAATACATCTCGATTTTCCAGAACGGGCGCGGTATCCCCGCCCAGGGAATCCTTCCGCCGGATATTTCCGGCCATGTCGATGGCCAGGCTGGCATCAATCCGTATGTATACGACTGGGCCGACGGTGCGCCGCGCCGCAAAAGCATCGAAGCAGCCAAAAAGCTGCTGGCGGAAGCGGGTTATCCGGAGGGGCGAGAGCCTGCCGGCGGCAAGCCGCTCGTGCTGTACCTCGATACCGTGGCCCGCGGACCGGACGACAAGGCGATGCTCGACTGGTACCGCAAGCAGTTCGCCAAGCTCGGCATCCAGCTCGTTCTAAGAACCACCGATTACAACCAGTTTCAGCAGAAAATGCTGGCCGGCAACGCACAGATCTTCATGTGGGGCTGGAACGCCGATTATCCGGATCCGGAAAATTTTTTCTTCCTGCTCTACGGGCCCAACGCCAAGGTGGAAAAGGGCGGCGAAAACGCGGTGAATTACAAGAACCGGGAATTCGATCGTTTGTTCGAAAAAATGCGCAACATGGATGATGGCGTCGAGCGGCTCGGGCTGATCCAGGAGCTACAGGAAATCATCCGCCGCGATGCGCCGTGGATCTTCGGCTTTCATCCCAAAAGCTTTGCCCTCTATCACGACTGGTATTACAACCTGAAGCCTAATCTGATGGCGAACAACGAAACGAAATATCTGCGTATCGATGCGGCGCGCCGGGAGGCTCGGCAAAAAGCTTGGAATCGGCCGGTTTACTGGCCCATTCCGCTGGCGGTTGTTTTATTCTTCATCTTTCTCTTGCCCGCCTGGTTGAGCTATCGCCAAAGGATGAGGGCTACCGCCTTATGATGCAGTATGTCGTCCGCCGCATCCTGTACGCCGTACCCCTTCTGCTGGGTGTCAATGTCCTCACCTTTGTGCTGTTTTTCATCGTCAATAGCCCGGACGATATGGCGCGCATGAACTTGGGACAAAAGCACGTGACGCCGGAGGCGATCGAAAAATGGAAGCGCGAACGCGGGTACGACCGTCCCTTGTTCTGGAACGAGCGATCCCCTGGAGCGGCGAAATTGACCGATACCATTTTCTACGACAAATCGGTGGGCTTGTTCCTGCTGCGTTTCGGCCGCTCGGACAACGGTCGCAATATTGGGGCGGATATCCGTCAACGCATGTGGCCATCTTTGGCTATCGCCGCGCCGGCCTTGTTGGTGGGTCTTCTGGTCCACGTCAGTCTCGCCCTGATGTTGGTTTTTTTCCGGCTCACCTATCTGGAGTTCTGGGGCGTCGCCCTGTGCGTCGTACTGATGTCGATCTCTTCGCTGTTCTATATCATCGGCGGCCAGTTTGTCGTCGGAAAGCTCCTGCAGTGGGTGCCGATCTCGGGCTATGACACCGGATTGGAAGCGATCAAGTTCATCATTTTGCCCATTCTGATCAGCGTCGCGGCGGGCATCGGTTCGGGCGTGCGCTGGTATCGCACGCTGTTTCTCGAGGAAGTCGAGAAAGATTACGTCCGCACGGCGCGCGCCAAAGGCTTGACCGAACCCCGCGTGTTGTTCACGCATGTTTTGAAAAACGCCATGATTCCCATTTTGACCGGGGTGGTGGTCATCCTGCCGCAGCTTTTCATGGGAAGCCTCATCCTGGAATCTTTTTTCAGCATTCCGGGGCTCGGCAGCTACACCATCGACGCCATTAGCCAGCAGGATTTCGCCATCGTCCGCGCGATGGTGTTTCTGGGCTCGGCGCTCTATATCCTAGGTCTTCTGCTGACCGATATTTCTTACACGCTGGTAGACCCGCGGGTAAGATTGTCCTGATCGTCTCCATGCCCGCGTTGTTCTGGACCGACGTGCTGTTTTTCTTGCTGCTCGCCATGCTGGCCGCGCTGCTCGTCTATGCAAGAGATAAGGAGCACCTGCGCCGTCCGTGGCATAAAGTCGCGACTAACCGGAGCGGCATGGTGTCTTTGGTTGTGCTGCTGGCGTTCTTGCTGGTCGGCGTGCTGGACTGCCTTCATTTTTATCCGGCTTTCCGTGATGCGGACGGCAGACTTGAGTATAAAACCGAAGCGATCAGCGTGTTCGACTGGTGCACGATGACGCTCAGCACGCGAGATGAAAAGACGTATTCGGCGCCGTTTGCAGCCTATGCCTACGCTCGGGAATACGTTCGCCGTGAGGACGGCAGCCAGCGCTGGGAGTATCCGCGCCTGCAGTATGGCGGCGCCCATCTTGAAAATCCGCAGAGTCAGAAGCTCGGCGATATTGTGGCGACCGCAACGAGCGGCGCCGGCAAAGGACTTTTGCTGTGGAGCGCGCTTTGCGCTGTCCTCGTAGGATTGCTCGTCCGGCAACACCGGCTGCCGTGGAACGTCTGTCTGCGCCGGATCGCGCAAGACCGGACGCAGGTACCCTGGCGAGCCATGCTGATTACCCTGCTGATCGTCGTCATGGCCGCCTGCGTGCTGGCCGAGCTGAGCGTCAAATATCACGTCCTGGGCACCGACAAGGTGGGTCAGGACGTGTTCTACCAGAGTCTGAAAAGCGTGCGCACCGGCCTCATCATCGGTACCTTGACGACCATGATCATGCTGCCCTTCGCGCTACTGCTGGGTATACTGGCCGGCTATTTCAGGGGCTGGGTCGACGATGTCATCCAGTATGTCTACACCACGCTGAACTCGATTCCTGACGTACTGTTGATAGCGGCGGCCATCCTGATGATGCAGGTCTACATGGCCAAGCACGAGGACGAATTCGCCAGTCTCGCGTTACGCGCCGATTTGCGCCTGCTGTTTCTCTGCTTGATCCTCGGCATCACGCGCTGGACCGGTCTGTGCCGCCTGCTGCGGGCGGAAACCTTGAAGCTGCGCGAGATGGAATACATCCAGGCCGCCAAAGCGCTGGGCGTTGGGCAGTGGGGCATTCTCGTGCGGCATATCCTGCCCAACGTCTTTCACATCGTCCTGATCACGGTCACGCTGGATTTCAGCGCACTGGTTCTGGCCGAAGCGGTGCTGTCTTATATCAACATCGGCGTTGATCCGACCACCCCGAGCTGGGGCAACATGATCAACAGCGCACGCCTGGAAATGGCGCGCGAGCCCATTGTCTGGTGGTCGTTGACGGCGGCGTTCCTGTTCATGTTCACCCTTGTGTTGGCGGCGAATCTGTTTGCCGATGTGGTCCGTGATGCGCTCGACCCACGGCGGGAAGCGAACAATCGATGAGGTTCATCCATGCCCTGCAGGATCATTCTTCATAAAAGCGCGCTCACCGCAGACGAGAAGGCTTTAATCGGCGAGAAGCTTCCAGGCGAGCTTCGCCAATGCGGTGGCTATTACCGCCTGGATCGCCAGGAAGCCGCCGCGCCTGCGGCACTGGAAGACTTGCGAACACGGCTTGCGCTGGATATCAATGGGCTGCCGGCGGATTTCCGGGCCGATCAGCTCGGCCTGTTCGTGAGCGACATGGATTCGACCTTTATCGCCATCGAATGTATCGACGAGCTGGCCGATCTCTGCGATCTGAAGCCGCAAGTGGCCGCCATCACGCAGGCGGCGATGCGGGGCGAGATCGATTTTCCGACCGCCTTGAAAAAGCGCGTCTCACTCTTGAGAGGCTTGCCGATCAGCTATTTCCAGGACGTTTACGAGAAACGCCTGAAGCTCAATCCCGGCGCGCAAGAACTCCTCATCGAACTCAGAAAACGCGGCATCAAGACGGCTCTGGTATCCGGCGGTTTCACCTATTTTACCGACCGCCTGAAGCAGCGTCTCGATTTTGATTTTACCTTGGCGAATGAATTGGAAATCATCGCGGGACGGCTCACTGGCAATACGCGGGGTGCCATCGTTGACGCTGCAGGCAAGGCGCAGTTTCTGCGCACGCTTTGCCGGAAACTGGGCCTCGAGCCCCGCCAGACTATCGCCGCCGGAGATGGCGCAAACGATCTTAAGATGCTCGCACAAGCGGGTTTGAGCGTTGCCTACCATGCCAAGCCGATCGTCCGCTCCGCCTGTTCCATCGTGCTCGATCACAGCGGTCTGGACGCCGTGTGCCATATCCTCGATGCGGCATGAGTACGCCGCTGCTCTCAGTCGAACGCTTGAGCGTCGGTTTTGGTGGCGGTAGTTTTGGTGGCGGTAAAGATGCAACGCTCGCCGTTGACGATATCAGTTTCGAGATACAGCCGGGAACCACTTTTGCCCTGGTGGGTGAATCGGGCTCCGGAAAAACGGTCTCGGCATTAGCAGTGTTGCGCCTGTTGCCGCCGTCGGCCCGCATCTTGAGTGGCCGGGTGATGCTGGGTGGGGCCGATTTATTCGCCTTTACCGAAGCTGCCATGTGCAGGATTCGCGGGCGGCGCATCGGCATCATCTTTCAGGATCCCATGACCTCACTGAATCCGGTCATGACCATAGGCCGCCAGCTGGGCGAGACACTGCGGCGCCAGGGGCGTCCTGAAAAAAGCACGCTCGAGACGAAGACCGAGCTGTTGCGGCGTGTCGGTTTGCCGCACCCCGAGCGGCACGTGAACGAGTACCCCCATCAGCTATCCGGCGGCATGCGGCAACGGGCGATGATCGCCCTAGCGCTGGCCGGGGAACCAGAATTGCTAGTCGCGGACGAGCCGACCACCGCGCTCGACGTGACGATTCAGGCGCAAATTCTGAGTCTCCTGAAAACCTTGCAGCGGGAGAACGGCATGGCGCTGTGGCTGATCACGCACGACCTGGGGATCGTGGCCGAGATGGCGGATCAGGTGGCTGTCATGCGCAGGGGACAGATCGTCGAACAGGCACCGCGCCAGCGTTTCTTTGCGCGGCCCGAACATGCGTACAGCAAACAGTTGTTTGCCGCCTTGCCGTCGATGGACAGTTGTCTCCAGCGCCGGCTTACTCAGAAGGCCCGGCCGCCTCTTCTCGAAGTCCTTGATTTCAAGGTTTATTACCCGATTCGCGAAGGCTTGTTGCGACGCGTGGTCGACTACGTACGCGCCGTGGACGGGGTTTCGTTTTCTCTTGCCAGAGGTCAGACCCTGGCTTTGGTGGGCGAATCCGGCTGTGGCAAGACGACGCTGGGCAAGGGATTATTGAATCTGCTTCCGAGTTCGGGCGGACGGCTCGTATTTGCGGGAAACCGGCTGGAAGGCATGAATGGCGCAGCGCTTCGCAGGTTGTATGCCGGCATGCAGATCGTCTTTCAGGACCCTTTTTCGTCCATGAATCCGCGCATGCTGATCGGTGACATCATCGAGGAAGGTCTCCGCGCGCTAAGACCCGACATGCCGGCCCCCAAAAAGCGGGCGCGCGTCGAAGAGTTGCTGGCCCGCGTCGGCTTGCCGAAGGAAGCGCGCCTGCGCTACCCGCACGAATTTTCCGGCGGCCAGCGGCAGCGAATCTGTATCGCCCGGGCGCTCGCCGTCAATCCGAAGCTGATCGTCTGCGATGAGCCCACCAGTTCTCTGGACGTCTCGGTACAGGCACAGATCCTGGCGCTATTGAAAGAGCTGCAACAACGCGATGGCATCAGCTATCTGTTCATCAGCCACGACTTGGCGGTCGTCGCTGAGCTTGCCGATGAAGTGGCCGTCATGTACCAGGGAAAGATCGTCGAGGCAGGAGAAACAGCGCACGTGCTTCAGCGGCCGGCCCATCCCTACACCATCAAGCTGCTGAGCGCCGTTCCCAAACTAGAGCAACGCCCAGAGTGAGTACCCTCAAGTCATTCTGGGCGGCAGGGCGCCAAGGAGAGAGATCAGGCCTCAATCGCGACCATCGGTTACCTTGAGGTTTTGACCCGCCTGTAGCTGTTTATCTGACTTGATGCCATTCCATCTCTTCAGGTCGGTGATGCTAACCCGAAAGCGGCGCGATATGCCGAATATCGAATCGCCTTCGCGAACGGTGTATTTGATGGACTGGGAAGGCTTGAAGCCCGCTCCTGTCTTTGCAAGGGAGAGTTTTTTGGCGGCTTCTCGATTCCAAAGAATCAGCTTTTCTCCCGTTTTGACGCTCGCCTGCTTGGATACGCCATTCCATTTCGCCAGTTGCTCCACGGCGATGGAATGCTCTCTGGCAATGCCGAACAAGGTCTCGCCGGCACGCACGGTGTGGGTACCCTTACTCACATCGGTTCGTTCACTCCCCCTTGATGTGAATGGGGACTTAGGAAGTCTTGACTCGGCCAGCCGGCGGGCTCTCGGCTCCATGGCGTCGTTTTGCAATCGATCCTGCGTGCTCGCGATGGCGGATGTGCGAGTGAAAGAGGGCTCGGTACTTTGCTTGCGCGTTTGAATAAACGTGTTGTTATTCAACATGAGCTTGCTTGGCTGAATCACCGTGATGTCGTCGCCGGCATCCCTGACGTCCGCTATGTTGATATTTTCCAGTCGGCTCGCCAAGCGGCTCCTGGTTGCGCCGCGGCCTTCACTGGCGAGCCTGGTAAGCTCCCTCTTGAATGATTCGCTCTTTTCGACCGGAATCAGCAGCCGATGAGGGCCTTCGGGATCCGTCGTGGAGTGCTTGAATCCGGGGTTCAAGGCATACAGTTGCTGCAAGGGAATATCCGCCATGTCAGCAGCGAGAGCAAGATCGAGTGGCGAGTCTATTTCGATGGGCTCGAAAACGGCTTGATTGGGTATGCGGTGTAAATCGATGCCATATAGATTGGACTCTGCGAACAGTTTGGCGACCGCCAGCAAGCGCGGCACATAGCAGCGCGTTTCCTCGGGTAGGTCCAAGGACCAGAAGTCGGTGGGCTGATTTCTGAACAAATTCTTCTCGATGGCTCTTTCAACGGCGCCTTCCCCCGCGTTATAAGCCGCCAGCGCCAACAGCCAATCGCCGTTAAATTCCGCGTGGAGCTTCTTCAGGTACCTGATCGCCGCTTCGGTCGAAGCATAAATATCGCGCCGCCCGTCGTACCAGCGGCTTTGTTTCAGCCCGTACAGACGACCGGTGGAGGGGATGAATTGCCAAATGCCCGCCGCCTTGGCGGAGGACAGGGCGTGGGGCTGAAAGGCGCTCTCGATGACCGGAAGCAGCGCGATTTCACCGGGTAGTTCATGTTTTTCGAGCTGCTCGACGATTGAATACAGATAGGGCTCTGCGCGGGTTTGCACTCTGTCCACGTAGTCGGGATGATTGACGAACCATTCGAGCTCGCGGTCTATATCCCCATGTTCGATAGGGGGTAGATCATACATGCCGAAGAGCCTTTCCCAGAGATTATCGTAGCTGACCGGTCTGTGGTTTTTCTTATAGTTGGGGCTGCGCTCCTTCCATGACGTTCGGGTGAGCTGACCCGTCTTGGTGCGGTCGCTTTGGCTTAATCTATCTTTACTGTTGGTCCATACGTGAAAGGTTTTCTTGGGCGGGGTGCTTGCCGGCGGCATTGACGAGAGCTGCTTTTTACCGGATAAATGGGCCGTCGGCTTGAGCTTGCTGTGGGAACATGCAGAAAGAAATATCACGACGATTGATGTGCAGCAGATGAGCCGGGGGTAAGATTTGCGCTGTTTCATTCTTGTTCGTCCTCAGGATATTAGTCTGGCTCAGTCATTGCACCTAACCAACCGCCCAATACAATGAAGTCAATTCAAAGAAAAACGCCCGCGATTAATGCCCGCCGCTCGTTTTTAGACTGGTATCACACCACGTCCCTGGGGCAGTCCTTACAGCGTATTGAAGCGTCTTACCTATCGGCGTCGGTGCAGCTTACTTACAATCAGCTGATATTACAAGTTGGTTTGTTGGGCTCGGAAGATTCTTTTCTCAAGGAAGAGTTCTCGAGCAATTTTTTCATCGTGACCGAGGAATCGCCTGGTCCTGGTAAGTTTGGTCTTGTGCGGGGCAAATTTGATGATCTGCCGGTGGCGAGCGGGAGTATCGATGTCTTGATCTTGCCGCACGTGCTTGATTTCGAAGCCAACGCACACCAGGCGCTACGGGAAATCGAGCGCGTTCTTAAGCCTGAAGGCCAACTTTACATTATCGGCTTTAACCCCTGGTGTCTACGTCTGGTTTTTCAATTCATGCTGAGGGAGAGATCGACCGTGCCGGTAGCGGGAACTTTTATCAGTTCTACCAGAATCCTCGATTGGTTGAGTTTGTTAAAGTTCGATGCAGAATTAAGCGCAGGCTTTAGCGCCGGTTCCGGTCGAGTTATTCTCGAGCCTGAGACCCTGCTCAGCCTGGCGCAGGCTCATTTATCGCTCGCTTATGCGGTAAGGGCGGTCAAGCGCCGGTATACCCTAATTCCCATCAGGGAGACGTGGGCGCCGCAAAACAGTCTGATTTCAGGCCAAGTACTCGATACGCCGACCTGCAATCGAACATGAGCGAAACCGTTCACATTTTTACCGACGGCGCCTGCCGAGGCAACCCGGGTCCCGGCGGCTGGGGAGTTTTATTGCAATGGAAAGGCAAGGAAAAAGAACTCTACGGGGCCGAGTCGGAAACGACCAACAACAGGATGGAGCTCACCGCGGCCATACGCGGGCTGGAGGCCCTGAAATGGCCCAGCAAGGTGTGCGTGGTGAGCGATTCGCAATACCTGTCGAAGGGTATCTGCGAATGGGCGCCGGCATGGATTGAACGAGGCTGGAGAACGGCCGCCAAAAAACTCGTCAAAAACGCCGATCTCTGGCAGTGCTTGTTGGTCGAAATGAAAAGACACCAGGTTCAATGGCAATGGGTCAAAGGTCATTCCGGCCACCTCGGCAACGAGCGAGCCGACCGGCTGGCCAATAAAGCCATTGACGAGATGCTCAGCATGATGAGGGCCGATTAGCATGCGCCAGATCATTCTTGACACCGAAACAACCGGTCTCAATCCCGACGAAGGTCATCGCATCATCGAGATTGGCTGCGTTGAGATCGTCGATCGCAGACTGACCGAAAACCGATTTCATGTTTATCTGAACCCGGAGCGCGATATCGATGAGGGCGCCATCGGCGTACATGGATTGAGCAATGCATTTCTCGCCGACAAACCGCGCTTTGCCGACATCATCGGCGACTTTATAGAATTCATCAAAGGCGCCGAAGTGATCATCCATAATGCACCGTTCGACGTGGGTTTCCTGAATTACGAGCTCAAGCTGCTGGAACGGGACTACGGAGAGATCACCGACTTCTGTTCGGTGCTCGATACCCTGGCGATGGCCAGAAAGAAACATCCCGGCCAACGCAACAGTCTGGATGCTCTGTGCAGGCGTTACGCTATCGACAACAGCCATCGCGAACTGCATGGCGCCCTACTGGATGCCGAAATCCTGGCCTCTGTCTTTCTCGCCATGACCGGCGGACAATCATCCCTGGTACTCGAGCAAGAAGACAGAGAGACGGTCTTGTTCCAGGCCGATGTACCGGCTGATCGAGCGAGCCGGCCGCAGCTCAAGGTCATTGCCTGCAGTGCAGAAGAACTGGCCGACCACGAACGCTATCTCTCGCGTATCGAGCAGATCAATGGTGGCCGCTGTCTCTGGAAGCAATAGAAAATTCTGGCCTAGCGGAGCCAGGTTCGAACTGAAAGCTCAGGCCGCGGGGTCTAAAGGCGGCAGGAAAGCTCGATTTTTCAGGCTGGCGCTCTCACCCAGAATCCGTTCATCCGAATACTCAAAGCGGCGGGTTTCAATTAAACTATTATTCCGGCCCGAAAATACCCTCCTGGTATTTCGGGCCATCGCCAAGGCCGGTACACGCCCGGCCTTGGCTCACGCGGCTTGGCGCCGCGCATTCGGCTCCCTGGCCCGGATTAACCCGGCCTATTTAGGAGCCGGGTTAAATAATGGCCTTTGGAGAGGTGGCTGAGCGGTTTAAAGCGGCGGTCTTGAAAACCGTTGACGGTTGATCCCGTCCGGGGGTTCGAATCCCTCCCTCTCCGCCAGTACCGCAGATCTCAGATGATTCCTCGCATCCTGCTCACGACCGGCGAGCCCGCCGGGATTGGCCCCGATCTCTGCATCTTGATCGCACAGCGCGCGTTTCCCTGCGAACTGGTTATTGCAGGCGATGCCGATCTCTTGGCCACAAGAGCCGCTAGGCTGGGCATCAGAATGCAATTTACGCACTACGACCCTGTTCGGCCCGCGGCGGGGAGCTTACCCGGCACAATGACGATTCTTCCGGTCGCAGCGTCGGTTACGCCGGTCTGTGGTGCTCCCGATCCTGTCAACGCCGCCTATGTCCTCGAGCTGATCACCGTCGGCGCCAAAGCGTGCCTGGAAAAGCGTTTCGACGCCCTAGTCACCGCTCCCGTGCATAAAGGCGTAATAAACGAGGCGGGCATCGCATTTACCGGTCACACCGAATTCATCGCCAAGGTGACCGGCGGCTTCCCGGTCATGCTGCTGGCGTGCCCGGGCCTGCGCGTCGCGCTGACGACGACCCACCTGCCGCTCCGGGAAGTGAGCAGAGCGATTACGCCGCAGCGGCTGGAAAGGGTGCTCCGAGTGCTCCATCGCGATTTGATTGCGCGCTTCGCCATCGAAAGACCGCGAATTCTGGTCGCCGGGCTCAATCCGCACGCCGGTGAGGGCGGCCATCTGGGGCGCGAAGAGTTGGAAATCATCGCGCCCGTGCTGGAAAAACTCAGGCGCGAGGGACTCGAGCTTGAAGGCCCGCTGCCCGCCGACACGCTGTTCTTGCCCAAGTATCTGGAAACAGCCGACGCCGTCCTCGCCATGTATCACGACCAAGGCTTGCCAGTGCTCAAATACGCCGGCTTCGGGCGGGCGGTGAATATCACACTGGGTCTGCCGATCATTCGTACCTCGGTCGATCACGGCACGGCCGTGGATTTGGCGGGCAGCGGGAAAGTCGATACGGGCAGCCTCGAAGCTGCAATTCGGACTGCCATCGAGCTCGTCGGCAACCGCATCAGCCGACCCGGACTGGTTTAGGGCAAGGCTTTGAAGGACGACATTGGCCCGTGAGCCATTATCCCCGCAGGCGCTTCAGCCAGAATTTCCTGCGCGACGAGCACGTGATCACCGCCCTTGTATCCGTCATAAACGCACACCCGGATCAGCATCTGGTGGAGATTGGGCCGGGTCGGGGCGCGCTGACGCGGGCGCTCATCCGAGTCTGCCGGCGCCTCGATGTCATCGAAATCGACCGCGATCTGGTCGCTCTGCTCGGACAGAGTTTCGCCGGGTACGATAAACTGCATGTTCATCAGGCGGATGCCCTCAAGTTCGATTTCCGAGTGCTCGTCCAGGGCGAGAAGCTCAGAATCATCGGCAATCTGCCTTACAACATCTCGACGCCCCTGTTGTTCCACCTGTTCGAGCAGACGGACGGCATCGACGACATGCATTTCATGCTGCAGAAGGAAGTCGTCGACCGGCTTTCGGCAACTCCGGGTGGAAAGGACTATGGCCGGCTCAGCATCATGACGCAATGCCACTGCCGCGTGGATAAACTATTTGACGTCTATCCCGAAAGCTTTTATCCGCAGCCGCAGGTCATCTCATCGGTCGTCCGGCTGATTCCGCACGCCATCAAGCCGGTCGCCCCCGAACAACTGAATAGCTTGAGCCGCATCGTCAGCGATGCGTTCTCGCAACGCCGGAAAACACTGCGCAATTCCTTGGGAAACCTGTTTACGGCTTCCGAGATCGCGCGCCTCGGTATCGATGCGAAGGCCCGCGCGGAGATGCTCAGCCTTGAGGACTATGTCACCTTGAGCCAGTATCTGACCGGAAAATCTTGATGAACCCCTCCTGCGCCAAGGGCGGACCCCTACATCGCCATGCGCGGCTGCGGGCGATATTTCTCCTGACAGAGACACCGCCATTTGCTCGAGAGAGAGTGATGAGCCGCTCGGCCCGCGCCCGCAGTCGGCTTCCGTAGAGGCTCGGCATTCCCGCAATTGTGCTTGCCGCTCAAGGGTATCGGCGTTAGAGTCGTGTTATCCCCTGCAACCGTTTCGAGAGAGCTGTCAATCTCAATCCGACCATGTTAATGAAGTCCAATGAAAGCTATAGCTTTACCCTTAGGGTTAAGATCGCGAGCCGCGCCGGCATGCTCGGCGCCGTGGCCACCGCCATCGGCCGGGCGGGCGGCGATATCGGTGCGATCGATATTGTCGGCGTCGGCAGTGATTTTGTCATCCGCGACATCACCATAGACGCTGCTTCCAGCCAGCACGGCGAGGCGATCGTCGCGGCGCTGCGAGACGTCGACGGCATCGAAGTGATGAACGTCTCGGATCGCACGTTCCTCATGCACCTCGGCGGGAAAATCGAGGTGGTCTCGAAGATTCCCTTGAAGACGCGCGCCGACCTTTCGATGGCCTATACGCCGGGGGTCGCACGAGTTTGCGAGGCGATACATGAGGCCCCCGAGAAAGTCTTTACCTTGACGATCAAAAAAAACACCGTGGCCATTGTCACCGACGGGACTGCAGTGCTCGGCCTCGGCGACATCGGCCCGGCGGCGGCCATGCCAGTCATGGAAGGCAAAGCCATGCTGTTCAAGGAATTCGGCGGCGTGGATGCGTTTCCGATCTGTCTGGATACCCAGGATGCCGACGAGATCGTACGCACCGTCAAGGCCATCGCGACGGGGTTTGGCGGCATCAATCTGGAAGATATCTCTGCTCCGCGTTGCTTCGAGATCGAAGCGCGGCTGCAGAAGGAGCTGGACATTCCGGTTTTTCATGACGACCAGCACGGCACTGCCGTGGTCGTACTGGCGGCATTGATCAATGCACTGAAACTCACGGGCAAGCAGATGGACCAGATTAAGATCGTGGTCAACGGCGTCGGTGCGGCGGGCGTGGCTTGCACGAAAATCATCATGGCCGCCGGTGTCCGCAACGTCATTGGCTGTGATCAAAGAGGCGCCCTCTATCGTGGCCGCCGAGAACACATGAACCCGATCAAGGAGTGGTACGCGGAAAACACCAATCCTTGGCAGGCGCGGGGTAGCGTTCATGACGTGATCGCGGGAGCCGACGTTTTTCTCGGCCTTTCAATTCCCGGAATCCTGACCGTGGAAGATTTGCGCCGCATGGCTGACCAGCCGATCATCTTTGCTATGGCCAATCCCACGCCCGAAATCCTGCCCGAGGAAGCGATCCCACACGTCGCCGTGATGGCCACCGGACGCTCCGACTATCCCAACCAGATCAACAACGTTCTCTGCTTTCCCGGCATTTTCCACGGCGCGCTTGCCTGCCGCGCCGCGCGCATCAACGAGGAAATGAAACTCGCGGCAGCCACCGCCATCGCTGGCCTCATCTCCGAGCACGAGCTCCACCCCGAATACATCATCCCGTCGGTGTTCGACAAGCGGGTCGCAGAAGCGGTCGCCCGAGACGTTGAAGAGGCGGCTTTTCGAACGGGCGTCGCGCGACGCGATCGGGCGCATTCGGAGGCCGGATTCTGACGACATGTCATGGACGCGCACGGCGATCGCGGTCACTGGATTTTGGCTCGCTGATCAGTGCGCAAAGTGTCTCAACGCGCCGGGCGCTGCGGGTTCGTCTGCTCAAAGCGCTTGAGCAGGGTGAAGAGATCACTGTCGGTTGAAAGGACGATGGTGGCCTCGCCATTGATCACCTTTCGATAGGTCTCCATGCTCTTCAGAAACCGGTAGAATTCAGCCGCTTCGGGTTTCTGGGTGTACGCTTTCGCATAAATCTCGGTGGCTTTGGCGTCCGCTTCGCCACGGATTTCCTGAAAGCGCTTGTAGGCCGTCGATGCAATCTCGTTGATATCCCGCTCCTTTTTGCCCGAGATGCGCGCGGCTTCGCCTTCGCCTTCGGAGCGAAATCGCTGAGCGATCTGCAGCCGCTCGCTGATCATGCGCTGATAGATGCGTTCGAGCACCTCGGGGTTGTAATTGATCCGCTTGAAACGGATGTCGAGGAGCTCGATGCCGAATTCCGCCAGCTTCGGAGCGGCGGCCTCGAAGACGCCCTTCTCGATTTCGACTCGTCCATACTGGATCGGACGCAATACGCCGAGCGTGCCGACGCCCGACAGCGCCGCCGTGACGGCTTCATCCTGCAGAGGCTGGCGATTCTTGTCGGTGCGCACGACTTCGATCAGCTCGTGCCTGGCGATTGCCGTGCGGGCTTCGCTGCCCAAAATGTCCTCTAGCCGGGACTGAGCGCTGCGCTCGTCCCGCAGTCTCAGAAAGTAGCGCATCGGGTCCGTAATGCGCCAGCGGGCGAAGGTATCCACCTGGACATAGGTCTTGTCCTTGGTCGACATCTCAACCATCGGGCCGTCCCACGCCAGATAACGCTTGTCGATGCGGATCACTTGCTGGATCAGGGGCAGCTTGAAGTGCAGGCCGGGATCAGCGACGGGCTCGCCGACCGGCCTTCCGAACTGCGTAATGATCGCCTGCTCGGTTTGATTGACGGTGAATGCAGACAGCAACAACACCATGCCGGCCAGGGCAAAGCCCGCTATCACAAGCCATTTCAGCGAGATCATCGGGTTTCCTCCGGCGGCCGGGTGGGTAAAGGCAGCATGGGCAGGATCTGCTGCACCGATTGATCCACGATAATGTCTTGTTTTGCCTGGGGCAAAACTTCCCCCAGCGTTTCGAGGTAGATACGGGTGCGAGTGACCTCCGGCGCCTTGACGTATTGCTCGAGCACGGCACCGAATGCGGCGGCATCGCCTTCGGCCTCATTGATGCGCTTGAACCGGTAGCCCTCCGCCGCGCGCACTTTTTGATCGGCCTCGCCACGCGCGCGCGGCACCGCCTTGTTGTACTCCCCGTTGGCCAGATTGATGGCGTTCTCGCGGTCCTGCTGCGCCCGATTCACTTCATTAAACGAAGACTGCACCGGTTCCGGCGGATTGACGTTTTTCAATTGCACCTGATTGATGGAAACGCCGAGGCGATAGCGCTTCGCCAGCTCGCGCATGCGGCTGAGGACGGTTTCCTCGATCTCCTGCCGGCCGATGGTGATGATCTCATCGACCGTGCGATCACCGATGATCTCGCGCATGACCGACTCGGAGAGATCGCGCAGCGTCTGTCCCGGCTCGCGCACCGCGAAGAGATAAGTCTCGGGCTCGGTGATGCGATACTGGACGACCCACTCGACCAGCGCCGAATTGAGATCGCCCGTGACCATGGACTTTTCTTTTTCGGGATCGCCGCCGACTTGATCCGGGTTGGTGCGGCCGGGAGTGGCCAAGCCGAATTCCAGCTTGAGCTGTCGTTGCGTCGGTACCTCGATGACCTCATCGATTCCGAATGGCAGTTTGAAGTGCAGCCCGGGCGGCACTTTCAGGATGAATTTGCCGAAGCGGAGCACCACACCCTCTGATTCGGCAGCAATGGTGTAGTAAGACGTCCACAAACCGATACCAGCCAACACGATGACAAGGACGATCGGCGTTGAAAGAGGTTGTGAGCCGGAGAACCATCGCCACCACAGTGCTTTCAAACGATTCATAGCTTGGCCTGTAAAGATCAACAATCAGCAAATGGTGGGAAGGAAGCGCTGGGCGCTGCCCTTGCAGTGCAAGAGCGGGACGCAACCGACCGGCGTTAGATTATCCTGGATCGCTCATCGATTCTATTTTCCTTGCCGACGGCTTGGGTGCGTATGGCGGGATGTTTATCCGCGTGACGGGGAATGTCAAATTTGCTATCATGCCAGCTGTCTACACAGGGACGTTGGTTCGACTCGTAAGTCTTGGGTAGCTTTGAATTCTGGACCGATACGGCGCCATGTGACGCGAGCTATCAAGCAGAAGCCGTCAGCAACGATTTATTGATTTTTTGCCGCAAGGCGAACACGAAACACGAGAAATTTATGAACATGAAAACTATATTCGCGGCCATGCTGCTCGCTGTCTTTTCTCTGAGTGTGGCTTATGCCGCCGGGGGTGGGTTGAATGAGGATTTCACAGACCTTCTTGCGCTTTCCCAAAAAGCGGTTGCGACCGGCAAGCAGGGTAATGCCGACGCGTTCCTACAGGACGTCGAGGCAGCGTTAAATCAGGCGAAGACTCAGAACGACCTACATAATTCTGTTTCGTTGGACCGGATTATCAGCCGATTAAAATCCGCTAAGGCCGCCGGCAAGGCCGGCAATCTCCCCGAAGGCACGGCGAAAGTCGAAGAAGCCATAAGCTATATGGGTAAAAAGCCAGCCCCCAAATTCGGCGGCGGATCGGAATAAGCTGAGCCTGACTAAAGATTTTGGCGGGGCATGCCCCCCACAGTGTTAGCAAGAAACAGGCGGGCATGAGGTCCGCTTGTTTTCTGGAAGGACCGATACCCGCGTGAAGGAATACCCAAGCGTTCGCTCTACGTAATCCCGCACTCCCCAAGCGAGCGCAGCCTGTTCATCAAACTATGCGGCAAGGATCGATAACAGCCATTCCTTCGCCCGCCTCATCGGGCTGCATCTTTAAGCCAGCCCAACGAGCGAGTGGCGGCCTTCCGCAGCAGAGCGATGGCGCATGCGGCACGTCGAAAGCCACACGCTGGCGGCGATGTCACCGAAAAGGCGCAACGCTCTCGCCACTCGATGATGCCAAACGAGCTGCATAACGCTCGGGACAAAACGCCTCGTCGAGC
Source organism: Methylococcaceae bacterium (assembly GCA_902812445.1). GTDB lineage: Bacteria > Pseudomonadota > Gammaproteobacteria > Methylococcales > Methylococcaceae > CADDZF01. The sequence goes on from CADDZF010000009.1 coordinate 21,527, forward strand.
TTTCCGGGAGGTCCTGGCTGGAGCCTCGCAGGAGGCGCGTTCCCATCTATTGCCGATCTTCAAATCCCGCTGCGATGGCGATCGCGTACCGAGCAGGCGTCGCTGGTGCGTCCTTGCCAATCAGCATCAGGATCGCCGGCGCCGGCTCTACCGGGCGCGAGCAGCGGATGGCGACGGGATGGGCGGTTTCTGTTCTAGACTATAACTGCCGAGCAGCGAGCTGCCGCGCGGAAGCCGGACCCTCTCGCCCCCATCCTGGCATGGCAATCGATCGAGGAAATATATGTGGCTGATTTATGGCGCGTATCTGGGCGTGATCGCCATATGGTCGACGACGCCGCTGGCGATCAAATGGAGCAGCGAAGGCGCCGGTTTTCTGTTCGGCGTGTCATCGAGAATGGCCATCGGCGCGCTGCTGGCATTCGCGTTGACGCTGCTGATCTATAAACGGCTGGCCTTTTTCCGCAGCGCCGCGCTGACCTATTGCGCCGCCGCCGTCGGCATTTATGGTGGCATGATCTTTATCTACTGGGGCGCCCAGTTCATTCCTTCGGGCCTGATTTCCATTATTTACGGTCTGTCGCCCATGATAATGAGCGTGCTGGCGCTCGCCTGTCTTGGCGAGCGCGGCCTGAGCGTGGTGAGAATACTGGCCATGTGCATCGGCTTGTGCGGCCTTGCGCTGGTTTTCGGCCAGCAGCTTCAGGTAAGCCAGAGCGCGGCTCTGGGCGTATTGGCGGTGCTGCTGTCGGTCATCCTGAATTGTGTCAGCGCGGTTTCGATCAAGAGGATCAATGCGAAATTGCCGGCGCTGATGGTGACTTCCGGCGGCCTGCTATTCGCCTTGCCGGCCTTTTTGTTCACCTGTTATATTGGCGAAGACACCTGGCCCGCCACCCTGCCGGAACGCGCTTTGGGGTCTATCCTCTACCTCGGCGTGATGGGTTCGGTCGTGGGATTCATGTTGTATTACTTTGTCCTGGCTCGTTTAACCGCCACGCAGGTCGCCTTGATTACTCTGATCACGCCGGTGACTGCTCTGTGGCTGGGCTGCTGGCTGAATCACGAGCAGATCTCTGCTCTCGCCTGGTACGGCATCGCCTGCATCGTGGTGAGCCTGATCGTCTACCAATGGGGCGGTTGGATCGTCTGGCGCGACCGTCTGGCCGCTCGGAAATCATCGCTCAAGCTCGGCAACGCGCCTTGATGCGGGCGATCAAAGCGTCCCACTGCAGTTTCTGGCCGGTGTCGACAGCAATCGTAAATTCCCCTTCCTCCTCGGTCAAAGGCTCGCCAGTCCGCAGCTGGTGATCCAGCACTGCGAGATTCGCTTCGGAGGGATCCAGGCGTTTCGACAGGCGCTGCCTGATCCGCTCGCGCAAAACATCCTCGGAAGCCCGCACATCCAGCACGCAATAGGGTGCCCGCAAACGCTCCGCCAGACGCCTCTGCGCCAGACGCTCGCTCCGCCGCAAAAAACTGGCGTCGACGATGACCGACAGTCCGGACGCGATCAACAGGCGAGCCGTGTCCTCCAACTGCCGATAGGTGGCCCGGCTGATGGCGGCGCTATAAACGCCATCGCCGATGCCCGATCGCGTGTCGGCATCGCCAGTCAGCCCGCACAGCCGCTTGCGTTCCACGTCAGAGCGCAGACGAATGAGCTGCAGGGATTCTGCAAGGCGCGCCGAGAGGTAGGATTTGCCGCTGCCGGAAAAGCCGTGAGTGATGAGAAGCAGGGGCTTGTCGCGGCGGATCAGGCCGAGCGCGTAATCGACATAGCATCGATACTCGGTCATCAGCGATGCGCGCCTTGCCAGCTCGACGAGTTGTGCTTGGGCCAGCATGGCGATCTTCGCTCGCACCATCGCTCGGTAGCTTCGGTAGAAGTCGAAGAGCGCGAGCCCCGCGTAATCGCCCGTGATCTCGAGATAGCGGTTCAGCAGCCGGAAGGCGAGTTCCGGATGCCGCCTCACTGAAAGATCCATGGCGGTGAACGCCAGTTCGCTGATGACATCGATCCAGCGCAAGTCTTCGTTGAACTCGATGCAATCGAACAAGGTGGGGCGGTCCTCGATCAATACGATGTTGCCCAAGTGTAAGTCGCCGTGGCACTCGCGGACAAAGCCGTCGCGCTTGCGCTGGCGAAGACGCGCCTCCAAGTTTTGGCAGGCCTTGACGCTCCAGCTCTGCAGCGCCTTCAGGTCATTGCTATCCGAGGACTGTTCGAGCAAGGGGCCGATCTGCGCAAAGTTCTCCGCCACCGCAGCGCGGATGTTCTCGGGCAGGCCATGAGGGTCTTCCGCGGTCGATCGCGCGATGGCGGCGTGAAACGCTGCGACAGTTTCGGCCAGCCGGTCGATGTGCTGCGATTCGAGCCGGTTCGCTGCGATCAGGCGAGTGAACAGCCGCCCATCGTCAAATTGGCGCATTTTGATGGCATATTCGACCACCTCGCCCGTACCGTCCATGCGGGGCTGGCGAGGGCTGCCGGTAATCGCCAGGACGTCGAGATAGAGTTCTGCCGCGAACCGCCGATTCAGCCGAAGTTCTTCCAGACAGAAAAAGTGGCGTTTCTCCAGCGTCGAGAAATCGAGAAAACCGAAATCGACCGGTTTTTTTATCTTGTAGGCGTAGGTACCGGTCAGCAGCAGCCAGGAGATATGCGTCTCGATCAGCCGCACCTCGGCCACCGGATGGTCATAAGCGTCAGGGCGCTTCAGCGCATCGATCAACGGAGGGGCGTGTTCAGGCACGTTCGTTCACCTGCAATTGGCCGCGTACGACGCTGAGACTGCGCGCTCCCTGCAAGATCGCGTCGAGCTCATCGCCGACCAGATTCTTGCGCCAGCCGGTTCGCAGCCTACAGTGCTCCGGGTCGTCCAGTAACTGCTCCAGCTCCTTCCTGCCGCCGATGACCGCCGGGTGCAACCGATTCCGGTCGGCAATGAGCCGGACGACACCCATGAGCACATCCAGCAGAGCCTCCTGCTCGACGCTTCTGCGCACCGGCTTCGGCCGGGCTGCCACGTCGTTCGGCAGCCGGCTTTGCGCTTCCCGAATCAGCTGGCAGAGCTGGTTGCCATGACGCCTCACCACGCGTTCGCTCAAGCCACGCAGCGAGGAAAGTGCTTCCACGGAATTCGGCTGCATGCGCGCGAGGTCTACGATCACATCGTCGCGCAACAGCCAATTGCGTGGCAAGTCCTGCTTGCGCGCCACCTCCTCGCGCCAGGCCGCCAGAGCCTGCAGGACCGAGAGCTGGGCGCCTTTTAGCTGATACGCCGCAGTGATGCGCTGCCAAGCCAGCTCGGGCCGGTTCTCGTACAGAGAGGAACTGATGAGCTTGTTAAAATCATCCTCGAGCCACTCGAGCCGCGCCAGCTCTCCTAACTGTTCGCTCAGTTTCTGGTAGATCATGCCGAGATAGATCACATCGTCCGCCGCGTAGCGCAACTGCTCCTGCGACAAGGGACGCCGCGACCAGTCGGTGCGCGAGTGAGCCTTGTTCAATTGCCTGCCAAGCAGTTCATAGACCAGCGCGGCATAGCTGATCTGCTCGGGATATCCGAGCAGAGGCGCGGCGATCTGCGTGTCGAAGATGGGGAACGGCAGCTTACCCCACAGATGGTAAAAAATTTCCAGATCCTGCCGACCGGCGTGAAATACTTTGACGATGTCTGGAGCATAAATGAGCTCGAGCAGGGGCGTCAGGGTGGTGATCGCCAATGGGTCGATGCAAATCACGCGGGTGTCGGTCGCGATCTGCAGCAGACAGAATTTGGGAAAGTAGGTTTTTTCGCGCAGAAACTCCGTATCCAGCGCCAGCCAGCCGCTGTGCGTCAGCGAATGGCATAACTCTGCAAGCTGCTCGGAGGTGTCGATATAGTCGACGGAATAATGGATATTCATGGCCGGTGTTGGGCTCGCAATGGCAAGAACGGTATGATAGCCCGATAATCAACCGAGCTTACAGAAGATTGGCGAAACGGCCGCAGAGGCGCTGAGGTAGCGAGGAGCAAGCATGAAGATACTGGTGAGCGTGAAGCGCGTGGTGGATTATAACGTCCGCATCCAGCTCAAGCCGGATGGATCGGGCGTGCTGACCGAAGGGGTGAAGATGAGCACTAACCCTTTTGATGAGATCGCCTTGGAGGAGGCCATTCGCCTGAAGGAGCGAGGCATGGCCTCCGAAATTGTCGCCGTTACCATCGGTAACCCCGCAGCGCAAGAGCAGTTGCGCAGTGCACTCGCGATGGGCGCCGAGCGCGCCGTTCATGTCGTCACGCCCATTGCCGTACAGCCGCTCAACGCGGCCAAAATACTGACCGCCCTGGTCAAGCGCGAGGCGCCTGATCTGGTCCTGATGGGCAAGCAGGCGATCGATGACGACTGTGGCCAGACGCCCCAGATGCTCGCGGCATTGCTCGCCTGGCCGCAAGCGACATTTGCCTCCCGGATCGAGCTCGCTGGGCGAACCGCCACGGTGACGCGCGAGATCGACGCCGGGCTCGAGCGCTTGGCGGTCGATTTGCCGGCAGTGATTTCCACTGATCTGAGGCTCAACGAGCCTCGCTATATAAAATTGCCCGACATCATGAAAGCGCGCAAGAAAACGATCGAGACGCTAACCATTGCCGAGCTGGGAGTTGAACTGTCGGAGGAGCTCAATGTCTTGGCAGTGAGCGCGCCAGCGGCGCGTAGGAAGGGTAAGCGAGTCGGGACGGTCAGCGAGCTGGTCATGGCATTGAAAGAGAAGGGAGCGCTGTGATGAGTAGAGTGTTGATCATCGCCGAACATGATGGCCGGCAACTGAGCCTCTCGACCGCGCGCGCGGTCGCTTGCGCCACGGCGCTCGAGGCGGAGGCGGTCGAGGTGGCCGTTCTCGCCGGCGCCGCAGATGACCTGGCGCAGAGGGCAGCCAAGCTGGAAGGCGTCACCCACGTCATTGTCATCGAACACCCTGCCAATCAGTACCCTATCGCCGCCGTCTGGGCGCCGCAGATCGTCGCCCTAGCCGAGGGCTACAGCCACATCCTCGCGCCCAGCACGACTTTCGGCAAGGATCTTTTGCCACGCATCGCGGCTTGTCTGGGCGTGCCGCAGATCAGCGATCTCATGAAGGTGATCACTGCAACCCGCTTCGAGCGCCCCATCTATGCCGGCAATGCCATCGAGACCGTGGAAGCGCACGGTATTATCGTCGCCACGGTGCGCAGCGCCTCGTTTAAAGCGGTCGGCGAGAGTGGCGCCGCTCCCATCGAAAGAAAAACGCTCTCGGTCGAGCTGCCGGGCCATACGCGCTTTCTCGGCGTCCAGGCAAGCAGTGCCGGCGGCCGTCCGGATCTGCAATCGGCGCGAATAGTCGTCTCCGGTGGCCGCGGAGTGGGCTCGAAGGAAAATTTCGAGCGCCTTTACGCCTTGGCAGAGCGGCTCGGTGCGGCGGTGGGCGCCTCGCGGGCTGCCGTCGACGCCGGCTATGTGCCGAACGACATGCAGGTGGGGCAGACCGGAAAGATCATCGCGCCCGACCTGTATCTCGCCTTCGGCGTATCCGGCGCGATCCAGCACCTGGCCGGCATCAAGGACGCCGGCACCATCGTCGCGGTGAACAAGGACCCGGATGCGCCGATCTTCGAAGTGGCGGATATTGGACTGGTTGGCGATCTGTTCGAGGTGATTCCCGAATTGCAGAGGCAACTTCAGGCATGAGCGACATCAGCGAGGTCATGGAATTCGACGTCGTCATCGTTGGCGCCGGGCCCGCCGGCCTTGCCGCCGCCTGCCGTCTGATGCAACTGGCCGAGGCCGCGGACGAGGAATTGAACGTCTGTGTCTTGGAAAAAGGCGCCGAAGTGGGGGCGCACATTATCTCCGGCGCCGTGTTCGAGCCCTCGGCGCTGAACGAGCTGTTCCCCGGCTGGGAAGCTCGGGGCGCACCGCTACATACGCCGGTCAGCCGTGACGAGCTGCATTTTCTGCTCAGCTCGACGCGCGCTTTCAAGGTGCCCCATGTCCTGGTTCCGAAGTCGATGCATAATCAGGCCAATTATGTGATCAGCCTGGAAAACCTGTGTCGCTGGCTGGGACAACAGGCGGAAGCCATGGACGTCAATGTGTTCGCTGGCTTTCCGGCTGTGGCCGTGCTGTACAATGAAGCGGGCGAAGTGATAGGCGTCCGTACGGGCGCCATGGGTGTCGACCGGAAGGGCAATCCCAAGCCGAACTACCAGCCAGGCATCGACGTTCATGCCAGATACACGATTTTTGCCGAAGGTTGCCGCGGCCATCTCGGCAAGCTGTTGATGGAGAAGTTCAACCTGCAGGCGAAAGCCGATCCGCAGCACTACGGCATCGGCATCAAGGAGATCTGGCGCATCGATGCGGCTCAGCACCAGCCAGGCCTCGTGGTGCATACGCTCGGCTGGCCTCTGGATGATCACACCGAAGGCGGCGGCTTTTTATACCACGCTGAAAACCAAACGGTGTCGCTGGGATTCATCGTGGCGCTGAATTACCGAAATCCTTATCTCGACCCATTCGAGGAAATGCAGCGCTGGAAGCAGCACCCGCGAATCCGCCGTTATCTAGAAGGTGCGAGCCGGCTCGCCTACGGCGCCAGAGCGCTGACCAAGGGCGGTTTCCAATCAGTGCCCGGGCTGAGCTTTCCGGGCGGCGTACTGGCGGGTTGCGAGGCGGGATTTCTGAATGGGGCGAAGATCAAGGGCAATCACACTGCCATGAAAACCGGCATGCTGGCGGCAGAGGCGGTTTTCGGCGCGCTGCACGGCGAGAGCCTTGCGACGCTGAACGAGCGCTACCGAAACTCCTGGGTATTCGATGAGCTCCAGCGCGCACGAAATTTCAGCCCGGCCCTGGCCAGATTCGGCACCCTGCTCGGTAGCGCATTCATCTGGCTGGATCAGAACCTGTTCGCCGGCAAGCTGCCGTTCACGCTGCACAACCGGATTCCCGATCACGCGTGCCTCGACTTGGCAAAAGCTGCAAGGCCGATAAACTATCCGCGGCCCGATGGAACGATCAGCTTTGACCGGCTGTCGTCGGTTTATCTTTCCAACACCAACCACGAGGAAGACCAACCCTGCCATTTGCTGCTGGCCGATCCTTCCATACCGATCGCGCAAAATCTACCGCTCTACGCAGAGCCTGCTCAGCGCTATTGCCCGGCGGCGGTGTATGAAGTGATTCAAGCCGGCAACGGAGAAAACCGGTTTCAGATCAATGCGCAGAATTGCGTGCATTGCAAGACCTGCGATATCAAGGATCCGGCGCAGAACATCACTTGGGTGGAGCCAGAAGGGGGCGGCGGGCCGCATTACGCGAACATGTAGCGGGAAAACTCTTGACGCTGCCCACATTACACCATTAGGCCCCGTGTGGCGTGCTCTGGTCCACCGATGCGCCCGAGGGACTTGCGGCACGCTGCAGCCGCCACCACGCTTCCAGCACGCAAGCCACCGACCAGGCCTGGGACGGTGCGCCGCGCGGTGTATGCGGTACGCCGCCGTCAAAGATCTCGCTGACCGTGCCGAGCCCTGCATCCGAAAGGTGATCACGGATCGGTTCCAATACGGACAGCGCCGCCTCGATATCGCCGTGCACGCGGTAGCTGGCCAGCGCGTAATGGCCCAATAGCCAGGCCCATACGGGGCCTTGGTGATAAGCGCCGTCGCGCTGCAATACACCACCTAGGTAATGAGGTCTGAACGCGGCGTCCATCGGAGTCAACGAGCGCAGGCCATAGGATGTCAGGAGCTCGCGGCCGCAGCAACGCACCACGGCCTGTTGCTCTCGGTCTGTCAGCGGACTATGGGGCAGACTGACCGCGAGAATCTGATTCGGCCGGATCGCATCGTCGTCCCCTTCCGGCCCGTCGAGCACATCGAACAGGCCCTCGGCGTCTGGCCGGACGAACCGTGAGAAGCTGTGCCGGACTTGCTCTGCGGCTTCGCAGAAAGGGGTAGCGGGTTGACCGAGCAACCCGGCAAACTGCGCCATGCTGCCCAGGGCGTTGAACCACAGCGCGTTGATCTCGACCGGCTTGCCGATGCGCGGCGTCACTACCCAATCGCCTACCTTGGCGTCCATCCAAGTCACTTGAACGCCCGGCTCTCCTGCCTTCAGCAATCCGTCGCTGGCGTCCACGGCGATGCCGTGCCGCGTGCCTCGGCGATAGCCTTCGATGATCCTGGCCAAGGCCGGGAAGACCGTCTGCAGCGCTCTCCTGTCACCCGTTACCTCGACATAGGCCCGCCATGCCTCGATATACCAAAGCGCGGCATCGGCGCTGTTGTATTCAGGCGTCTGGCCGCTGCCAGTGAAGACGTTGGGCAGCATGCCGCGATCGATGAAGCGGGCGAACGTCTGCAGAATCCGCCGTGCGCTCTCGTACCGGCCGGTCGCCAGAGTCAGGCCCGGCAACGCGATCATCGTATCGCGTCCCCAGTCGCCGAACCAGGGATAACCGGCGATGACCGACTCACCGTCCGCAGCGTCCGCCAGCGGCCTCGCGAACAGGAAACTGTCCGCAGCGAGCGCCAGTTGCTCTATCCAGTCCGGCGCTGCACGCAGTTGTCCCCGCGCACGGGTCAGAATATCGGCGTCATGGGCTTGAAAGCGGCGCATGGCTTCTTCCAGATCAGGCGAGGCGCCCTCGTGCAGGCTCGCCACCAGACCGCTCCACTGGCCGTGCTGGAGCTCGATGAGCGCCTGCCCAATGCATAAATGGCGATCTCGGTCCGGCAAGCCGCGCTCGCGCTCGAGCGGCAGGTCGAAGTTCTCATACCAGGTGCAATCGGGCGCAATCTCGCCGCGGCACACCTGGAATCGCAAGGTGAACGGCAAATATCGCTCGGACACCGCCGCGCCGCGCACCGCCAAACCGGTGCGGTCCGGTTCGATGATCGGGTTGAAATGCCGCAGCTCCGCGCTGCCGTGGTGATCGCGCGCATTGATCAGCAATCGGATCTTGAGGTCGAGCCGGGACCGTGCGCTGCTGTGACCGTGCAGGGGGCGGTACGCCAGATAGACGGTATGCGCACCGGGTTCCAGCCAGATGCGAAGCTCCAGCCGCAAATCGCCGAAGGCGAAGCGCCACACCGGCATGCGTCCGTCGAGATGAAACGACTCGATATGGCAGTGGCCCTGCGGCATCAGTGTGCCGTCGGCCCAGCGATTACTGAACAAAGGCCATTCGCGGCCATCCTCCAGCAGCACCGCATCGGCCTTGGCGAACAGTAGAAAGCGCCCCAGTGTTGGCTCCAACGGCGCGATCAGGAGGCCATGATAGCGCCGTGTCAGCGTGCCCGCCAGCGTGCCCAGGGCATACGCGCCGAGACCATTGGCGAGCCACCATTCGCGGCGTTCGGCCTGGCCGAGACTGCCACAGACTGCGCGGCCGAAACGGATGAAAGGGGATTTTGCGTTATTCACGTCCGTTCGTTTCCAGAATCCGACCGAGATCGATCTCGATTGCTTATCTGGAACAGTGCCGCAGCGGCGCGCGTTGCGGCTCGGCGCAGGTGATCATCGCGATGACGGCGCAGCCGAACAGCGCGTAGGAAAAACGACTCGGAGCGGCCAAGGGACAGCGATTGCGGCGACCGCCGCGTCGCGGCAAGGTAGCTAGGACAGCGACATCGCTTTGTCCCATGTGGCATCGCCTGATCAGGCCAAACTTCCAGCAGGCGCCGGAGACCCGGAGGCACACGGCGAAGTGGGCGATGGAGGCAGGAAAATGAGGCGGCTCCGGCGTAACCGCCTCAAGACCATCAATGGTAGGAGGCCACCCGCTCGACCTCGTTTTTCGAGCCCAGTATCACCGGGACACGCTGGTGGATGCTCTCCGGCTGAATCTCAAGGATACGCTGGCGGCCCGTGGAGCTGGCGCCGCCGGCCTGTTCAATGATGAAACTCATCGGATTGGCTTCGTACATGAGCCTCAGCTTGCCGGGCCTGGCTGCATCCTTGGTATCAAAGGGATACATGAAAATGCCGCCACGAGTAAGGATACGGTAGACTTCGGCCACCATCGAGGCGATCCAGCGCATATTGAAGTTTTTCTCCCGCCCGCCGTCCTTGCCTTGCACGCACTCGTCGACATAGCGCTGCACCGGTGGCTCCCAATAGCGCCGGTTCGACATATTGATGGCGAATTCGGCGGTATCGGCCGGGACGCGCATGTGAGGATGGGTGAGGATAAACTCGCCGTGATCCTGATCCAGCGTGAAGCCGTTGACGCCGTTGCCGGTGGTCAGCACCATGACCGTCGACGGCCCATAGACGCAGAAGCCGGCGCCCACTTGCTTCACACCCGGTTGCAGGAAATCCGCTTCGCGCGGAAGCTCGACGGCATCGGGTCGGCGCAGGATGGAAAAGATGGTGCCGACCGACAGGTTGACGTCGATGTTGGACGAGCCATCCAGGGGATCGAAACAGATCAGGTATTTACCTTTCGGATATTCGGCCGGAATCGGGATGATGTCGTCGTTTTCCTCCGAGGCCATGGCGGCCAGGTGGCCCGTCCAGTTCATCGCCTCGATGAAAAGCTCATTGGTAATGACGTCCAGCTTTTTTTGTACTTCGCCCTGGACGTTCTCGGAGCCCGCGGCGCCCAGCACGCCGGCTAGGGCGCCGCGATGAACGGCGTGTGAAATGCATTTACACGCGCTGGCGATATCGTTCAGGAGCAGGGTCAATTCACCGGTCGCCGTGGGTGTCTTGCGCTGTTCTTGAATGATGAATTGAGTTAAGGACACGCCTTTCATGATGGATTTTTGCCGTTGTTTTGAATTGAAAACACACGTTGTGGGTTATGAAAAATTGTAGGCGGAGCTGACGATCGGATTAACGCGGGCGATCTTCATCTGGTTAGTGCCTCCTCGCATGCCAGTTAAATCGCCTTCGGTAATGATGATCAGGTCGCCCATACTGACGATCTTGCGGTTCAGAAATTCCTCGACGACCGCCCGGTTCAGCTCGGCGTGATTCGAGGTATCCTTATAGAAAGTGAGCGGGTAGACGCCGCGGTACAGCGTCACTTTGCGGCAAGTCTTCTCGTGACTGGTCATCGCGTAAATCGGAATACTGGAACTGATGCGAGACATGCAGATCGGCGTCGCGCCGGACTCGGTCAACGCCGCGATCGCCTTTACCGGCAGATGATTGGCGGCGTACATGGCGGATATGGCGATAGTCTCGTCCACCCGCGTGAACCGTTCATCTATGCAGTTGTCCGGCTTACGCACGTGCGGATGCTTCTCGGCCTCCAGGCATACCCGGTGCATGGCGGCGACCGCCCGGTCGGGATACTTGCCGGTCGCCGTTTCCGCCGACAGCATGACGGCATCGGTGCCATCGATGACCGCATTGGCGACGTCGAAAACTTCCGCCCGCGTGGGCAGTGGGCTCTGGATCATGGATTCCATCATCTGCGTGGCGGTAATGACGGCCCGGTTTTTGGCACGCGCCCGCTTGATGATCTCTTTCTGCCACTTCGGCAGGTTGGCATCGCCGATCTCCACCCCCAAATCACCGCGCGCGACCATGACCGCATCGGACGCTTCGATGATTTCATCCAGTGCCTCCAGCGCTTCGGCACGCTCGATCTTGGCAATGACGCCCGCATCGCCGCCCGCCGCCCGCAGCAGGGCTCTGGCCTCGTGTATGTCGGCCGCGGTACGCGGAAACGATACCGCGATATAGTCGGCGTCGATGGCGACGGCGGTTTTGATGTCTTCCCGATCCTTGTCCGACAGCGCCTCGGCGGAAAGGCCCCCGCCCTGCTTGTTGATGCCTTTGTGATCGGATAATTCGCCACCGATCGCGACCTGGCAGACGATGCGTGAACCATCGATGTGAACGACTTTCAACACGATGCGTCCATCGTCCAGCAATAACACATCACCCGACTTGACATCGCGCGGAAGCTCGCGATAGCAAACGCCTACCTGGGTGTTGTCGCCGCTTTCAGGCGGCAGGTCGACGTCCAGGTCGAAACGGGCGCCTTCCTCCAGATAGACTTTGCCGCTGCCCCCGAAGCGGGCGATGCGGATTTTAGGCCCCTGCAGGTCGGCCAGAATACCGACATGGCGTCCAAACTGGCGAGAACACTCGCGAATGGCCTCCGCTCTGCCGCGGTGAGCGTCCGCATCGCCATGGGAAAAATTGAGGCGGACGACATCGACGCCCGCCTCGACCATCTTTTCCAACACGCCAGGAACATCTGTCGCTGGTCCGAGCGTCGCAACGATCTTCGTTCTTCTACCCATGGGATATCATCTAGCCTTCATCAAAGCAGCCGTCGTATCCAGCATGCGGTTCGAAAAGCCCCATTCATTGTCATACCAGGCCAGCACCTTGACAAACTTGCCCTGCATCACTTTGGTCAGCGTTGCTTCATAGGTGGAGGATGCCGGATCATGATTGAAATCCATCGACACCAGCGGTTTGTCGTTATAGGCCAGAATGCCCTTTAGGGAGCCCTCAGACGCCTTCAGCATGATTTGATCAATCTCATCCTTCGATGTCGTGCGGGACGCCACAATGGTCAAGTCCACCAGCGAAACGTTGATCGTCGGCACGCGAATCGCAAAACCGTCCAGCTTTCCTGCCAATTCGGGCAGGACCTGGCCGACTGCGGAGGCAGCGCCCGTTTTGGTCGGAATCATCGACTGGGTGGCGGCGCGCGCACGGCGCAGGTCCTTATGATAGACGTCGATCAGTACCTGGTCATTGGTATAGGAATGAATCGTCGTCATCAAGCCGTGCTCGATGCCGATGCTGTCGGCCAATACCTTCACTAGCGGGGCAAGGCAGTTGGTGGTGCAGGATGCGTTGGAGATGACCGTATCGGACGCTTTGAGCGTCTGGTCATTCACGCCGTAAACGATGGTGGCGTCGACGTCTTCCTTGCCCGGAGCGGAAATGATCACTTTCTTCGCGCCTGCGCTAAGGTGGGCGGACGCTTTTGCTTTGGACGTGAAAATGCCGGTACATTCATGGACGACGTCGATTCCCAAGCGATCCCACGGCAGCTTCGCCGGATCACGCTCGGCCAGAACGCGAATTTTATCGCCATTGACCACCATGTAATCGCCATCGACCGACACTGTGCCCGGAAATTTGCCGTGAACGGTGTCGTACTTGGTCAAATGAGCGTTGGTGTTCGCATCGCCCAAGTCATTGATGGCAACGATTTGAAATTCGTCCGTGCGTCCGTTCTCATAGAGGGCGCGCAACACGTTACGCCCGATACGGCCATATCCATTGATTGCAATTTTGATCGCCATAGATTGTCTCCCAATCCAGAAATAATCATTTTACCGGCAAGCACGCGATGTGCGGTGCTTGCTTGGTGATGAAGGCCTGCCCTGCCGAGGCCACCCGTTCCGAAGAGGCAGATGTATCTTGTGCATTCTCTCAATCCGGCGAGCCGGAATAGCCGGCGTCTGTACGTTCGCAACGCTGATAGGTAAGAGAAGCGTCTTTGGTCGGACTATAGCAAATTCGCTGATCAATAGTCCAGTTATTGAAACCGCCCCTCCAATGCTGTACCGTCGCGCTAAACTGCTTCTCGGAGTTCGAATCGTGCATGCCAAAGAAACCTTCCAGCGCTGCCGGGAGATCGGGCGGGAAAAACGCATGCTTCCCGCCGCCACTTACAAGCTGCTGACGCTGATGCGCCGGCGCCATCCGGAGCGGGACTTGTTCATACCGATGCGCAATATGCTGTTCCTGGCCGTCGTCGATGATGAAGAAATCATATTTATTGATGGCGCCGTCTCGCGCAGTCGCATCGAGCTCGCCTGGCAGAACTTCAAGCCGCAGCAACGCAAGGGTCTCGACGACCCGATTGCCTATGAAATCGCTTACTACACGCGCGCATCATTAGCGCTCATGCAACGCCTGCAGGGTGAATTTCAGCGCGCCCTGATGTCGCTCTGCGATAAGCAGAAACAGGTGATGGCAGGACGTGTCATCCCTTTTGGAGCAAGCGGCGCCCGCCGTAGCATCCTGCCGAAATAAGCCTGTTCGACGACAGGAAGGCGGCCGATCTCCTTGTCAAGCTCGTGGCAAGGTGCGGCAGCTGTTACGCGACGGCGTGCGGAGCTGAGGAAACGGCGAGTTCGGAGATGCATAGCGGCCGGTCTCGAGCGACCACAGAAGATTGCCCCGCACCCAGGCCTTGAGGCCGCGAACATAGCCGAATAGCGCGTTGTCTTGGCTGATCTCGGGCAGCAACTCACGTTCCTGGCGTATGAAGGCTCCGACATCGTCATTGATGAGCATAACGGCGCAGGTGGTGGCCTCTTCCAAAGAAAGCGCTCGATGCCTCATCAGTACATGCAGGAGGTTATTTGGATTTTTATGCAGCAACACCTCTTTCTCATACGAGAAAATGTCATTCGTAAAAGCAACGACATTGGTGCACAGCTCGCGGAGTTTTTGCAATCGCGGATTCGCGCATACCGCATCGGACAGTTCGAGCCTGTCTGCGCTAATTTCGATGAGGTCCTCACAGGTGTATACAGACGAATCAAAGCGCCTCTGCGCCAGATACGATTCGACGTCTGGAACAACATTGTTCGTCCAGTTTGCTACCGCTTTCAGCGTGCCGCGAAGGAGATAATCGCTGACATCGTCCGTAAAGCGGGCAAGCCATGCCTCGCTGGCGCAGTGCAGCATTCGGCGTCGAATGTGCTCTGTGAGACGCTCCAGGCCCGTTGGGCGTGAGCGCAGGTGCCCGGTCCTGAGGATGGCCAAACATTCGTGCATATACGCCTCAAGGTTCAGCGCTGAATGGCCAAGCTTTGTTTGTTCATCCGCCTGGTCATCGAAGAAGAAGAGCCAGGAATGCCAATCATTGAAAACCTTGAGGCGATCAATCGGAGCATCGGGACAAATATAGCCTGACAACCGGGCAAATGCGCTTTCGTCGAATCTGCGCACCTGGGGCGCAGTGATCAGCTTGAATTCCAGCGCCAGTTGCTTGGTGGCCTCGTGTGCCGCTGCCACGTGCGCATTGAGCCTGGAGGGCCAAGAGGCGGGAACAAACAGATCTGAAATCCCTAGTTGGGTCGTTCTGCAGGGCGCGAGCTCGGCACATAAGGGCAGGTTAGTTTCTTGCACCAACATCTCCTTGATGAAACAGCATTAAAGCCGATTCGATTTAGTTCTTGACACTACGCGCGGCTTCTTGCTGAAGGACATAGGGCCGGGGCAGCTTGTCATCGGCGAACGCCGCTTGGTCGATGAACGCCGAACTGGGGCGGCCGATGAAGTAACCTTGGACAAAATCGACACCCAGTGAACGCAAGATGGCCAAGGTCTTCGCATCTTCCACGCCCTCTGCGATCACTTTCTGCTCATAGCCATGAGCCAAGATGGTCAGCGCGGTGACAAATGCCCGGTCACCCTTTTCGCCGGACAACTCGCTGACGAACGATTGATCGATCTTCACGTATTTGACGGGCAGATTCTTCAGGTAATAGAACGAAGCGAAGCCGGCGCCAAAATCATCCAGCGCAAAGGCGAAACCCAAAGCCGAGAGCTCCTCCATAATTCGCCGAGCGGCTTCCAGATCGGCGATCGCTGCAGCTTCGGTGATCTCAAACAGGAGCCGGCTGGGTTCGAGTATGCCGCGATGAACCGCTTTCCTCAGCGGCTCAGCCCAATGGGGATCCGCGAGCGCGGCACTGGAAAGATTGATGGATAACCGCCTCGTCTTATCGTGCGTGAGAATGCGCAAGGCCTCGTCGGTGACGAAGGAATCGATGGCATCCATGAGCTGAGATCGTGAAGCAGCCTCCAAAAAATCACCCGGAAGCGCGAGACGCCCGTCTTCCAGCTTTAATCGAATCAGCGCCTCGTGGTAAAAAATTTCCCCCGTTATCGCGTGTGCAATCGGCTGAAAATGCAGTAGCGCGCCGCCTTCTTTCTCCAGCGATCGGGTAATCACACCGCGCCAGTACACCCGCTGCGCCGCTCCGATATGTCCGCCTTCGGAATCCGAAAAAAAGTGCCAGCGTCCCCGCCCCGCCTTTTTCGCCTGGTACATGGCAATATCTGCATTGGCCATTACCTCTTCCACCGTCTTGCCATGTTCGGGAATTAACGCGATTCCCATGCTGCTCGATATCCGGTAGCTGCGGCCATTGAACTGAAACATCCTTGCCTCGAGGCGCTGGATCAGGTCTTGGGCAAACGTTGCAGAACCATGCCTGTTGGCCCCCGGCATGAGGACGGCAAATTCATCTCCGCCCAAACGGGCGAGTACATCGGATTTACGCGCGCGCTCCCGTAATTCATCGGCCAGGAGAATCAGCAAGGCATCACCCGCTGCATGCCCGCTGCTATCGTTGATGTCCTTGAAGTGATCGAGATCGAGCAGCACTAATGCAGCCGCCGTGCTGCTGCGTTCTGCCTCAGCGAAGCTGCGCTCCAGCTCCTCCCGGAACCTCGCCCTGTTGACCAAGCCGGTCAAAGGATCATGATTCGCCAGCCAGCGCATTTTCGATTCGGCTTCGATACGCGCCGTAACGTCGAGACCGACGGACAACACGGCGACTCCATCGGCGTGCGCTTGGCGTAGCCGGGTATGCACCCAAACGATGTGCCGCTTGCCGCCCTCCCGGCACACCAGGCCGGCTTCATGTTCCAGCCGGTGTTGAGGAGCGACAAAGAGGGTTTCTAGCTGTTCGCTGATCTGACCTTTCTCATCATTGCCCTCGATCAGCTCGACAAATAGCCTGCCGGACAACTCGCTTAGCATGAGCCCAGTGAGCTGGCTGGTGAACTCATTGGCCGTATGGATCTTGCCGTCGCGGGTCTGCGTTAGAATAAGGACTTGCGCGGTATCGAACAGGCCCTGAATAAAGTCTCGATCGGCAATAAGCGCACGTTGGTTTTCCTCCAGTTGATACGCGAGCCTGACCGATGTTTCTTCGAGAATGCCGATCTCATCACGTGACGTCCTATGGGTGTTATTCCTCGCCAAGCGCTGGCGCGCCTCGCGATAGCGCCCTTGCGCCAGCAGCGGCAGGGTTTCGGCGAGCCGCTGCAAATGGCGCAAGGGCGCACGCACGAGCGCCAGCAGGAAAAGCTCGGCTATTGCGAGAGCGAACCCTATAATCAGCAGGCCCTCGTGGGTACCCCGCTGGACCTCCGCCACCGCGCGGCTGACATCCGCAACGAAAAGTATATTTCCGCTTCCGCCTTTGACGATGTCTCGCAACGGCAGTACGTGCAGGCTGTAGTTCTTTCCCTGCCATGCCAGCCAATCACCGTCGTTGAGGGCGCTCAAGGTCGGCTCCTGGTCAGCGAGCCGTGTCAGTAAAGGGCGAAGTTCATGGGCGTTGGACAATGCGGCAATCCGGAGCTGCCAACGGGAGAGATCCGTCTTGTCGTTCGGGCGGGCCGGCACCAGAATTGCGAGGTCGGTGCCGGTGATGGCCTGGAAACCGATGATAAGGTCGGCGATTCCTTGGCCCAGTTCGACGATCGCCAGATTGCGGCCGTCCTTCAAAATAGGCACGAACACATGCAGGTTACATATCGGTTGGCAGGCAAGAATGGATACCGGGTGCTCCGCTTCACGAACCTGCTTCAGGGCCGCTCGCTCGAGGGCCTCAGGCAAGGTGCTAAAGGTGGTCGGAGTCCACTTCCAGAGCGACTTCCCCTCGAGCGTAAAAAGTTCCACGCGTTCGACGTCTAATTCATAGCGCAGGCTGGCATAACGGTGCTGCTGCTTCTGGGTAAACGCGAGGACATTTCGCGTCGTCAGGAATTGCTCGAGGTCGCCGAGGGCGGCGAGAACCACGCCAAGATGCTGAAGACGATCTGCCGACCGTTCAATCAATTCGCCAAACTGCGACTGCAGAGTATGGAACGTTATGGCCTGTTGGGTACGAAACTGACTTTTAAGATGCAGATGATTGAGCACAGCGAAGCTGGCGCTAAGGCCTGTCAGCAGCAGGCTTAGAAGGATCAATCCTTTCCAGTGTAAGCTGAAGAAGGGCGTTCTCCCATCTTGCGCCATGGCCGCTGATCCGATCCGAGCTCTAGAAGCGGTAAGACAGCATGAGGGCAAACAAATCCCAGTTGGGCTCTCCTCCGCCCTGGAGAAGATCCGGATTGTCTCGAGTCGACAGCCATGCGGTCCCATTAATCCTGTGATATTCCGCCGCGATCAGGCAGTTCCGCAAAAACTCCCATCGGGCTCCGAGCATGAGGTCCTCGGTATAAAAGCGATGGCGCGGCAGACCGGTCAATGCAGCGGAATCCCGACCGTTAGCATCGTTACGATTGGCGTGAAAAACATCGTAGCGCAGCACTGCGGTCCAGCGGGCGGCGAACCGGTATTCGCCTTGCACATAGAAACTCTCGGACGTATTTTTCAGGGGCCTCGGGACAAAGCCGCTGCGCCGGCTATCGATCCAGCCATACTCCGCCGTGACGGAGAACCGCTCCGCGTTGTATTGCGCCGAAAACAAAGGATAGAAGGCCTTTATTTTGCCCGAAGGAATCAAAGGCGAGGTGGACTTGAAATCGAGGTCGAGGTCAACGGCCGAGAACATGAGCCGTCCGCGACCGCCCATCCATTCATAGACGGCCCGACCGATCAATGCAGGGCGTCCGCCGACCGAGCCTGGTGCGTCCTGGATGCCGGTGAGAAATTCGGTAGCGCCTCCCGTATTGTATTGCGGGTGTGCCGCCAGGAACTCAGCGCTAAATCGATGATTTCCATATTTGTAGCGGCCATAAACGATGCCTCCATCCGCGGAGATCATCGCTTGGCGCAGTCCCAAGGTATCGAAATAAATCGACTGCGGTAACAGCACCGAGGGCCGTGTCCAGATCACGTCTCGAGTATCGTTATAGAGTCCCAGGGGAACTTTTACCCGCCCGGCTCGCACCCCGAGGGTTGCGGCGGCATCCAGCAAGGAGATGCTATAGTCGGCTTGGGCAAAATCGAGCCGCAATCCCTGCCGATCCGATTCGCCCGCTCTTCGATAGAGCCCTTGCGCCGAGATCAGTAAACTGGGTAACAAGCGTACCGATCCTGTCATCCCGATCTCAGTAAAATCGACGCTGCCGTTACGGCTATCTCCAAATACCTGATTATCAGAAGTATAAGTAAAACCTTGACTTAAAAAGCCATGTAGCTGCCAGTCGTCGGAGCCTATCTTGAGCGCCACCGAGGATTCTGGAGCGGTGCACAAGGTGGCTGTCACCAGCAGCCAAATAAGCTTTCGCAACGGCGATCGCTCAACTCCCAAGTCCGCCGTCCTCTTATTGAGCGACATACCCGATGCTCCCTGGCGTGGTCTCGAGCCGATTGCGCATTTCTTCAACCGTTTCAACGATCGTAGGAGCAAGGCCGGTCCCTGAGTAGATCAGGCGGTCCCACGCCGAACGTAGCTGGAACGGATATACCCCGAGTACCTCTTTGGCGAAGCGGACATGCAGCGGGTGGTTGTCCGGTAAAACGAAGACGTGGATAGGCGAGCCGCCCGGCCAAGTGGTCAGCCGCATGAAGAAGATCTCCTGCAGCATCTCACGCGAAAAGTGGGCGGCATAACCATTCGTATCGTATACGCGTGGATGAGCTTCGCCTGCCCAGACCAGCCCAACGAGTCTTAGCAACAAGAGAATCAACAGCAAGGATCGCATCGGCTATGTGCGCAACAGGTAAAGGTTGAATACTGCGCGTCGTTCAATCAGGAGACCGCCCGTTACCGGTCACCGGCGGCGATCAGGGTGTGTAATGGTGTTGTTAAAGCATAGTCGAAATAGTTTTGTCTTCGGCGATGAAACGCGATGGTCGGCATTCCCTAACCGTTTGTATCTTATGGCGGCGCGGTTTCCTGACGTCAGCGCGGCGTCTGCGCTGGAGCGTTCAGAGGCGGGGGAAAATCTGCCATGCGAGTTGAGAAAAAGCCGGCTCCAGGGCCGGAAGCTTAGCGCTCAGGGGGCTTGCATGCGGGCAGTGATCGGATGCCTAGCCGAAGCTTTCGCTGCGCGAAGCTCTGCGCGATGCATCCGGCGTGCAACCGGCCCTTGCGCCTGGGTAATAGGCGGAAAACGGCGAATGATGGCTGGCTCTTTGAGCGATCGCACGCCATAAGACGCCGGCCCGGCCAGCAGAGATCCGTCTAATCGACGTCGCTGGCCGCCGGTTTTGCTCAATCGGCCTGCATCGGACTTGGCGAGGCCAGGCGTTCCAGCAGCTTTCGAACGTCATCTCCCTTGCGCCAGCAAGTCACGGCATAGCTAAAGCGCCAACCTTCCGTTTCGTGCGCCAGCGCCACCCGCTCCCGCGCCAGTTTAGCCGCCAGCCTTTCGGCATCGGCTAGCGGCGTTTCGGGCAAAATCAACAAGAATCGAGCCGGCTCCAAGTGGCCTATCTGGTCGGCCCAGCGTAGATGGTCCTTAAATTCCTGCGCGACCGTGAGCAAGGTGTGGCTCACTTCGCCGGCACCCACACGTTCGGGCGGCACGAGACTCAGTTGGATGACCGACAGCGGATTGTAATAGCGCCGGCTGCGGGTGAGCTCGCTATCCAGGGCGTGCAGAATGGCGTTTCTCTTTAGCAGGCCGGTGGTGCCGTCTCGGGTCTCCAGCGCATTGACCGTGGCCTGCAGACGGTCGCGTTGCCGCTCAAGCTCAATCACCGGGCTGACATCCTGAAAAAAGTAAGCTTCTGCCGTGCTACCTTCCAGGCGTTTATGTTCGCGCCTCAGCCACCGAGTTTCACCATCGCCTCGGGTCAGACACAGTTCGGGCGAATCCTCGAACAGCGCATCAAGACCTCTGGCCGCGGCTTGAAGGGCGTCGAGACCTAGCAGATCCTCGCGGGAGGCCGACAAAATCCGGGCGCAGGAATCGTTGATCCATTTGATTTCGCGCTCCTGTACGATCATCACGCCCAAAGGCACCTCCTCCAGGGCGCTGATCGCGGTCGAAAGGTCTAGAAATTCGGGCATAGTGGTTTTTTCACTCCAAATGTCTCGGTCATTCAGCGATGTTACAGTGGTATTTTAGACTTCAAGTCGATAGTTCATTCCAGGACCCGTCTATTTACAACTCTGCACTCAATCTGGTATTAAACGAAGGCGTCACGAGTATTGGTGCGCCTTGGAGCGGGATTTCGCAACTTGCGGTTTCCGAAAAGCCGCTAGCACTGTGAGTGTAACCCGCTCGAGACTAAAACCGGCCATGAACGGTAAGGCTTACAAGCAAACCGTAATCTTTACCGAAATCGTGCGGGCAGCACCTGTTCAGCTCGCAGTGGGTTCTTTAAGAACTCTGCTTGAAAAGCTCGCCTGCGCCATGGTATGGACGTTGCTTCCGGAAATCGGTGATTGTCCGGGTTACCAAGGCCGAGCCATAGGGCTTTGGCGAGAATACGCCCGCGACCTGGAAGGCCGCCGGGCGGTTGCGCTGAACAGGAGCTTGCGGCTGATCGAGGTGTCATCCTTGGCAATCTTGAATAACTCATATGGAGGCAATACGATGAAGAAAATAATCGCGTTGAGTTTGCTGCTCGCCACGCCGGCGCTGGTTTCCGCTGCGCCGCCAACGCGAGGCGGCAGTAGCGCTAGAGGCGATGGGGCCGGCGGATGCGGCTGGGGCTCGTATCTGTTCAACGGCAATTCAGGCGTCGGCGCGCACGTGCTGGCGGTAACGACCAACGGTAGTTTCGGTAATAACACCTTTGGCTTATCGTCTGGAACCAATGGTTGCGATGCCAACCAGGCGATCAAGTATAAAGGCGGTCAGATCTATATGAGCGCCAACATGACCAAACTCGCGGAGGACATGTCGCGCGGCCAAGGCGAAACGCTGGCAGGACTGGCTGAAACACTCGGCATCGCCGATCCGGATAAACCGCTTTTCTATTCGCAGGTGAAGAACCACTTCGCTGACATTTACCCGCATGAATCCGTAAGCGGCGTTGAAGCAATGAATGCGCTGATCGTTGTCATGAAGTCGGACCCGGCGCTCGCCAAATACGTCAGTTAAACGTTTCTGAACCGGCGCTCCATGACGTTTA
Source organism: Methylococcaceae bacterium (assembly GCA_902812445.1). GTDB lineage: Bacteria > Pseudomonadota > Gammaproteobacteria > Methylococcales > Methylococcaceae > CADDZF01. The sequence continues at coordinate 43,602 of CADDZF010000009.1, forward strand.
CGACCGAGCGCCGGTTTTCCCTCCAAGCTCCCCGATGAGATCCGCGGTACTGGTACTCGCCTGCATCGCGTGGCAGAGCGTGTGGCCGGCGCAGTCTCCCAGCGGCTATTTAGCGGAATTACAGCAGCGAGCACTGAGCAGGCGGCTCGATGAGGAAAACGCCTGGCTGGCGCTTGGCCACTATCATGCACCCGCTCTAGGCCGTGGCCCGGTCAGTGAGGCAGATGATGAGAGGTTTTTTTTGGCGGCAACCGGCAAACGCGATCCGCGAGCAGAATTGCTCGCCACTCTGGCGAGTTTTTTCAGCGACGAAGCCGGCGACAACCACCCACAATGCCGGTTTCCGGCCCGCTATCACTGGCTGAAACAGCAGCTCGAATTCGATGGCAGACGTTTGACCGAGCAATCCTGTCCTGCCTTTCAAAGCTGGCAAGCAGAACTGCGGGCGCACACCGCCAGCCTGATTTTCCCCAGCGCCTATTTGAACAGCCCCTCGTCGCTGTTTGGCCATACCTTTCTCAGACTAGATCGGGCGAACCAGACCGAAGACAACCGCCTGCTCGCCTATACCGTAAATTATGCGGCTGACGCGCGGGTAGCGGACAACGAGCTGTTTTTTGCCTATAAAGGCATTTTCGGTGGTTATCCCGGCATTATCACTGTCCAGCCCTATTACGAGAAGGTCAGGGAGTACAGCGACTGGGAAAACCGCGATATATGGG
>CADDZF010000010.1 GCA_902812445.1 Methylococcaceae bacterium
ACCATGCCATCGACCCGGAGACGTTGGACGAGTGGCTGGTCCATCATCGATTGGTCCTGATGCACCTGCCGCCCTACAGTCCGGAGCTGAACCTGATCGAGAGGGTTTGGAAGCACGCCAAATACCACTGGCGTCGCTTCGAAACCTGGGCCAAGGAGCAGGTCCGTGAGGAAGTCATCAACCTCATGCACGGCTTTGGCACCTCTTACAAAATCAGTTTCGCGTGAACGCTTAAAACAATAATAACAAGGAAAACAACTAAAACAAGAAATGTTCCACTAACGAGCAAGGTGCCAGCACGAAGGCCCAGGGTTCGCTACGCCCGCCATCCCTGGCCGGCTCGCTCTGGATAGCTTATCGGTCGGGCGCGGGTCGGAAGCGCCATCCTGGGCGCTCAGGCCATGCGCTGCAAGGCCAGCAAATTGAAATCCTTTATTCGATTAGCCTGCGGTAGCTAGGGAGACGACCATCGGCAAGGGCCGCTAGGCCCCCTCACCCTCGCCCGCCCTGCAAACAGTCGGCCACGAACGCCCTGGCTCTGTAAGGGACGCTGCGCTGTAAACCCCCTTGCAGAGCCAGAGCGCCCGCGACTGATCGACTGCACGGCGAGTGAGGGTGATGGTGCTGGCAGGAGGAACATGAAGAAACCTACACTTGTAAGGCCCCGTAGGCGGACGGCTTTTGGCGATCTCGAAATTTTCCATCGCATTCGACGGCTTTCTCGCGGCTTGGCGGCAGAAGTCCAAGGTCTGGATGTTAGAAAGTCGCCAAGCCATCGGCTGAACCCCTGACACGCATCGAATGCGGTCGAGGAGGTTTCGCGGTGTTATCGATATTCAGCCCCCATTTTTCTCCATATAGCTCATGTACTCCTTCCTGGATACCCGTTTATCGGCGTTCGTGTCCATGTCCTGGAACGCTCCCATGATGCGGGTTGCCCGAATATCCCGGTCGGAGGTCGGAGCGGTGGAACTGAGATGGTTGGATGCCGCAAATTCCCCACGTGTGATGAGACCGTCTCCATTCAAGTCGGTCTTGTGAAAGCTCATTGTCCTGAGCTGCGCAGGACTCTTTGGTCTGGCCGTTTCTCTCGGATCGGCCGCATGGCTAGCTGCCGAGGCCGCCGTCATCCAAGCCGCGCCTAACAACAACAGATACTGGTTTACCGTCTTCATGATGGGATCTCCTTCTTGGGATGGTGACTAAAACAGGCGTTGGACGGGTGGGCAGTTGACGATGACCCCACTGGAGCCGAACGGGCTTCCACCGGGGCCCGTCAAGAAGCCGTTCTGCACTAGGGTGAGGATTTGAAATTCCTCGCGCAGCTGCGAGCGGTAGCCCTGTGCGATGGCGTCGGGGGTCCATTCGAAAATGTTCATATCCCACAGCGGGCTGTAGTCGTTGGCGAGGGTCGGAATGCCGCCGAAGGTGTTGTTGGGGCGATGACCGTCCGTCAGCGCGGCGAACAGGCCCTGCCGCTGCGGGTTGGCGCAGTCCCCTGGGCCGTTGAGGGCGGCAAACAGCCTTTCCACCGGACTGGTGAAGGAATCGTCCCGTCCCGTGGGAATGTTCCGGAGCAGCGGTGCGAAGGTCGCGCCTTCCACCGCGGCGCCGACAGGATCGTTGACATCGAGCGAGATATACATCAACGCACGGCCAAAGCTGAACCCGTTGACGAGTTGCAGGGTGACCGTCTGATTTGCCGAGTCGATGGCGACCACCTCATCGTGAACCTTGGAGTAGTCCACGTTCCCCTCCGGAAAGCTGATGTCGCCCTCCTCGACGCCGAAGGCGATGATGGGCGCGTTGAACACGATGCCGCCGGCGTTGGTCACCTGAACCAAGGGGCTATAGTTCTGGTCTCCCACGGACCCCGCCTGGGCCGATTGGGGCGGGAATGGACGATCCGAAGGATCCGGCACGACGTTGCGGACGGGGCTGAAGTCCACCCCGCCGGCGTCGAACACCAGGTCGTTGTTCTCGTCGAAGTTCGCGGTTCTTGCGCCGTTGGTAGCATAGGTGAGCTTGGCGGAGAAGTTGAGCCCCAGAAACGCCGCCTGACTCGCATCGTTCGTGTCGGTCAGGATGTACCAGACCGGCTTTTTGCCCTGCTTCAGATAACCCTTGTAGAGCGGCAGCGTGACGGTACCCTTGACCACGTCGACCTGACCCGATCTCAGTAACTGCACCGGTCCGACCTGGGTCTGGTCCAAGGGCGGCGGACCGAAATAGGACAACCCTATGGTCGTGCCTGTGGACGCCGGGGCGGGGAACAAGTCGCATCCGGACCCATCGCCGCGCGGGCCCGGGCCGGGGCCGTTGGCCGAAACCGGTGGTGAAGCTAATAGCTGATCCGAAACGGTCAGAACTGCTGCGACAGCTGTTGTGTGCAAATTCATGACTACCTCCTGGTATTCGTTGAAGCTGAAGAGTCGAAACGGAATGTCGCCCGCATTCATGGGGCGCAACCATTGTGCGGTTGGAAAAATCACGAAATCATCACGAAGCGTTCAAATAAAAGTGATTGTCCGAATGGCGCGGGCTCGCCGATAATTGGGTACTGAACGGCCCAAGCAACGACCATGATTCCAGCAACCAGACGCATCCTGGTGATCGAAGACGATCCCGACATCGGCGAGATGCTTGGGATCAATTTGCGAGACGAGGGTTTTACGGTCGAGATCGCGACCGACGGCACCCAGGGGCTGAATCGCCTGAACGCCCAGCGCTATGACCTCTTGGTGCTGGATCTGATGCTGCCCGGCATCGACGGCCTGGAGATCTGCCGCGAGGTGCGGCGTAGGATCCAGTACCAGCCGATCATCATCGTCAGCGCCAAGTCGGCGGAGACCCATCGGGTGCTGGGTTTGGAGCTGGGCGCCGACGACTATCTCACCAAACCGTTTTCGGTCCTGGAACTGATCGCCCGGATTCGCGCCCTGTTCCGCCGCATCGAGGCTTTGGAGCGGCAGGCCCAGGCGAAAACCGGCGTGATCGCTGCGGGCGCACTCTCAATCGATCCGATCGCCCGCGAGGTCACTCTGGCAGGACAATCGATTCCGCTCACCATGAAAGAGTTCGAACTCCTCCTGTTCTTCGCGCGGCACCCCGGCCAGGCGTTCACCCGAAGTGCACTGTTGGATCAGGTGTGGGGCTATAGCCACGACGGCTATGAACACACGGTGAATTCGCACATCAACCGCTTGCGGGCGAAGATCGAGTGCGACCCGGCCCGGCCGGAATTCATCCAGACGGTGTGGGGCGTGGGTTACAAGTTCGTAGGTCGCGGAGAGAGGCCGTCGTGAGATTTAGATCCCTTTACAGCCGCATCGCGCTCACCTTCGCCGCCTTGCTTCTCCTGTTCGGCGGGCTTGGGGCCTGGCTCAACGCCGTCGCGGCCCGGTACCATCAGCAGGAGATCATCCAGCGGCTCAGCCGGGGCCTCGCCGAACACATCGAAAGCCATTGGCCGCTCCTGAAAGCGGACGAGCTCGACCGGAAGGCGGTGGAGGAGCTTTTCGACATGCTGATGGTGGTGAATCCCAGCATCGAGGTCTATCTCCTCGATGCGAACGGCGTGATCCTCGCCCATCAGGCCCCGCCCGGGCGGGTGCTGCGGCCGCAGGTGGCGTTGGCGCCCATCCAGTCGTTTCTGGCCGGCTCGCCCTTCCCCATCAAAGGCGAGAATCCGAGAAGCTCCGACACTCAGGAGATCTTCAGCGCTACCCCTCTTCGGAAGGAAGGCAAAACCGTGGGTTATCTTTACATCGTGCTGGCCGGCGACGACTATCAGCGGCTGGCCGAGGATGTCTGGCAGGGGCACGTGTTCCAGAGCGTCATGTGGACGGGGGCGGGTGCCCTGCTGCTGACTCTGGGCGTGGGTCTTGGCTTATTCGCGCTCATTACCCGCCGGCTGAATGCGCTGACCCGAGCGGTGGCGAGCTTCGACGACCTGAGTTTTTCAGGACCCCTGCATCTTCAGCGTTCCTTGAAAGAAAGTTCCGATGAGATCGGGCGGCTGGCGCGCACCTTCATCCGGATGGCTGAACGTATCGCCGCTCAGGTGCAAGAGATCAAGACCCAGGATGAGCTTCGCCGGGAAATGGTGGCCAATGTGTCCCACGACCTGCGCACGCCGCTCACGTCGATACAAGGCTACCTGGAAACCCTGCTGCGCAAGTCCGATGATTTCTCGCCCGCCGACCATCGACGCTACGTGGAAGTGGCCGTGCGCCAAAGTCAGCGGGTGGCGCACCTCGCCCAGGAGTTGTTCGAGCTGGCCAAGCTCGAGTGCGAGGAGGTGCGCCCCAATTACGAGCGCTTCTGCGTGCAGGAGCTGATTCAGGACGTCGCGCAGAAATTCGAGCTGCCGGCGAACCACCGCGGCGTCCGGATCACGGCGCAATTTCATGACGACATTCCGCTCGTTGTTGCCGACATCGAAATGATCGAGCGGGTGTTGACGAACCTGATCGACAATGCCCTGCGCCACACGCCGGAGGGCGGGGAAATCCGCCTGGAACTGTCGCATAATCGAGACGATGCGGTCTTCGTGAGGGTCTCAGATACAGGCATAGGCATTGCGGAGGAATATCTGCCGAGTCTCTTCGAGCGGCATTCGCCGCTGCGCCAGGTCCCCAGAAAGCACGAGGGCGGCGGCTTGGGCCTGCTCATCAGCAAGCGCATGCTGGAATTGCACGGGAGCACGATCGAGGCATTGAGCGGCCAGGGTCGCGGCGCGATATTCACCTTCAGCCTGCCCACCATCGCGCCGGCCTGAGGGAGCAAGCCCGCCTGGGGTATTGGTCACCGGCGGTTTATGCGCGACAGTTCTAGCAGAACCGGCGAGCGGCTTAATCGTTGGCGTCCACAATTGCCAACCGACTTTAGTCGGGCTGGTTTGAGGAAAATGGCTAGGCCCTTAGGGCGTACCAAACTGTTCAAGGCTGCCCCTTTTGGGTCGGCAGCGGACGACTGACAGATTCAAATGGCGGCTGGTGACACGGCTGTTCGGTCTACTCCAAACGCGCGAGTGCTCGCGCAAGCCCGATGAACTATATGCCCTTATCGAAGCGTGCAGCCCAGGCCCTTGCCTGGAACTGTTCGCGCGCGGCGCGCGTGACAACTGGTCGGCGTGGGGCAATGAGGCTTGTGAAAGCGACTATCCGAAATGGGCTGCGTATGCCGACCCTGCGCGCACTGAAGCCCTCTCCTTGATCCTATCGCCCAACAGATAGCCGCTGAGTCAATGGCGTGGGGGATGCGCGATGGTCATGGCGTCGAGGTTAAGACTCTTTCCGCATGTGCGGAAACAGGATGACGTCCCGAATCGAAGGGGAGTCGGTAAAGAACATCGCCAGACGGTCGATGCCGATACCTTCGCCAGCGGTCGGCGGCAGTCCATACTCCAGGGCGCGGATAAAGTCGGCGTCGTAGTGCATGGCTTCCTCATCGCCCGCCTCCTTCTCTTCCGCCTGGGCGCGGAAGCGCTCGGCCTGTTCTTCGGCATCATTGAGCTCGGAAAAGCCGTTCGCCAGTTCTTTCCCGGCAACGAACAGCTCAAAACGGTCAGTGACCAGAGGATTTTCATCGTTGCAGCGCGCCAGGGGCGAAACCTCTGTCGGAAATCCGGTGATGAAGGTCGGCTCCTCCAGAGACTGCTCGACGGTTTTTTCGAAGATCTCGTTCTGGAGCTTGCCGGGGCCAAAGCTGTCGTCGACCGCGATGCCCAGCTCAACAGCCGCCTGTCTCGCCGTATCCAGGCTGGTTAGAGCGGCCGACGTCAGTCCCGGATTGAACTGAAGCACCGCTTCTCGCTGCGTCATCCGCCTGAATGGCCGGCTCAAGTCATAAGCCTTGCCTTGGTACTCGATCTTCGTCATCCCCAGGACGGCTTGTGCCATGCCGCGCAGCAGGGTTTCGGTCAAATCCATCAGGTCGCTGTAATCGGCATACGCCTGATAGAACTCCAGCATCGTGAACTCGGGATTATGCTTGGTGGACAAGCCCTCGTTGCGGAAGCTGCGATTGATCTCGAACACCTTTTCGAAACCGCCCACCACCAGCCGCTTCAAGTACAGTTCCGGAGCGATGCGGAGATACAGTTCCATGTCGAGGGCATTGTGATGGGTGATGAAGGGTTTCGCGCGCGCACCGCCCGGGATCGCGTGCATCATGGGTGTTTCCACTTCGATAAAGTCGCGCTCGCGCAGAAACCGCCGGATGAATTCGATCATCGCGCTGCGCACGCGGAATACCCGGCGGGTCTCCTCATTCATGATGAGATCGACATAGCGCTGTCGGTAGCGCATTTCCTGATCGGTCAGGCCATGAAACTTTTCCGGCAAAGGGCGCAGTGACTTGGTCAGCAGGCGTATCCGGGAGACTTTCACCGACAATTCACCGGTCCGGGTCTTGAACAGTACCCCTTCCACGCCGACCACATCGCCCACATCCCACGCCTTGAACTGCTCGTAGACGCCTTCCGGCAAACCATCGCGCTGCAGAAATAACTGTATGCGCCCGGACATATCCTGAAGATGGGCGAAGCTCGCCTTGCCCATCAGGCGTCTGGACATCAGCCGGCCAGCCAGCTTTACCGTGATGGATTTTTCCTGCAGGGTTTCGCCATCCTCTTGCCCGTGCTGCCGATGTAAGACCTGGGCCAACGCATCGCGGCGGAAATCGTTCGGGAAGGCTCCGCCCGTTCCGCGCAATTCCTGGAGCTTTTCACGGCGTTGCGCGATAAGCTTGTTTTCGTCCGCTAGGTCCTGCATCGTCTTAGAGTCCACTTTTTAGGCTTGCTTCAATGAATGGATCGAGATCCCCGTCCAGTACCGCCTGGGGATTGCCGGTTTCGACGCCGGTGCGCAGATCCTTGATACGCGACTGGTCTAGCACATAGGAGCGTATCTGGCTGCCCCAGCCGATATCGGATTTGGTTTGTTCGAGCGCCTGCTGCTCGGCGGAACGTTTCAGCATTTCCAGCTCGTACAGCTTGGATTTGAGCTGTTTCATCGCCGTATCCCGATTCTTGTGCTGCGAACGGTCGTTCTGACACTGCACGACGATACCGGACGGAAGATGCGTGATGCGCACCGCCGACTCGGTACGGTTGACGTGCTGGCCGCCCGCCCCGCTGGCGCGGTAGACGTCGACGCGCAGCTCGGCCGGGTTGATCTCGATGTCGATGTCATCGTCCACTTCCGGGGAAACGAATACGGAAGCGAACGAGGTATGTCGTCGGTTGCCCGAGTCGAACGGAGATTTCCTGACCAGCCGGTGTACGCCGGTTTCGGTGCGCAGCCAGCCATAGGCGTACTCGCCTTCATAGCGGACCGTGGCACTCTTGACGCCCGCTACTTCGCCCGCGGATGCCTCGATCAATTCAGTCTTGAAGCCTTTCCGTTCGCCCCAGCGCAGGTACATGCGCAGCAGCATTTCCGCCCAATCCTGCGCCTCGGTGCCCCCTGACCCGGCCTGAACGTCAAGAAACGCATTGTGGGCGTCCATTTCACCGGAAAACATGCGGCGAAATTCCAGACCGGCGATTTCCGCCTCGGTCTTGTCCAGGTCCAGCACGACCGTTTCGACGCCCGCCTCATCGCCCTCCCCGACCGCCAAGGCGAGCAGTTCCTCCGAGTCATGGACGCTCCTATCGAGCACATCGAGCTTATTCACCACCGCTTCTAGCCGGCCGCGTTCGCGACCCAGGCTTTGCGCCCGCTCCGGATTGTCCCATACCTTCGGTTCTTCGAGTTCGCGGAGGACTTCGGTCAGGCGTTCAGCCTTGGCGTCAAAGTCAAAGATACCCCCTCAGAGCCTCCAGCCGGCTCTTCAAGTCCTTGATTTGGTGGTACAGGGGATTGAGTTCTCGCATCTTGTTAAATCCGCAAAATCAAAAATAATACTATAGATCCCACTTTCCATGCACGTTCAGGAAATGAGCCCAGGCGCCGCTGAACGATACGCCAATCGGCCGTTTGAATTGCGCCATCGTTGCGCCATAATGCCCGCCCAGCCAACAACTCGAGGACACTGATGATGGACGCTCGCACTTTACTTGACCAGCTCCTGCAATCGGGCCGTGAACTCGCCGACAAGGGACAAAACGTCGCGGAAACCAAGCTCGACATTCCCCAAGCCGGCCCTGAGCGCCAGGCCGCACTCTCCGGCATGGGCAAGGGGGCGACGCTCGCCGGCGTATTGACGTTACTGCTCGGTACGCGCGCCGGCCGGGGCCTTGCCGGGACGGCCTTGAAGCTCGGGAGCCTCGCCGCGGTGGGCCGGCTCGCCTATGACGCCTATCAAGGCTGGCAGCACAAGCAAGCAGCCCACTCCGGCGATGCGGGCAAGGCAATCGATGAGCTCACCGGATCGCAGTCCGAGCAACGCAGCCGCATGCTGTTGAAGGCCATGATCGCAGCCGCCAAGGCAGATGGACACATCGATGAAGCCGAACGGAGCAAAATCGAAGCATACCTCGAGAAACTAGAACTGGATTCCGCCACTCAGCAGTTCATCCAGGACGAAATCGCCAAGCCGGTGGACGCCAGAGAAGTTGCATCAGGCGCGAATTCGGCGGCGGCCGCTGCCGAAATCTATCTCACTTCACTGCTGGCCATCGATGTCGACAGCGACCAGGAGCGTGCCTATCTGAATGAACTGGTCCACGCCCTCAAGCTGGCGCCGGAGCTCGTGGCGCAACTGCAGGCGAAAGCCAACGCTTAAACCCGGCTTCGGGTCTCGATGGGAAGGCTCGGGAGACGAGCTTTCCCGTCCGCTCAACCCGTTTGCAGCGGCGTGCCGACAGGGAGGATCAATCCCACCGGTCATCGCGCACCTGGATCATGGCGCCTTTCACGCGGACGGGAAAACAGACGATGTCTTCATAGGCCGGCGGCGTCAGGACCTTGCCGTTCCTGATGCAAAAGCGCGAACCGTGGCGCGGGCAGACGATCTCATCGCCGTCGAGTTCGCCGCTGGCGATTTCGGCACCGTCGTGGGTGCAGACGTCCTCGATGGCGTAATACGCCCCATTCAGGTTGAAAACGGCCACTTCGACGCCGTCGATCTCGGCGACGGCGTGCTCACCAGGCGCGAGCCGGTCTTTTTCGATGACATCAATCCAGTCGGACACGGCTCTATTCGGTTGTAATCGTCGTTTCCTTGTTGGCGAGCGCCGCCTGCAAAGAATGCCAGGCCAGAGTCGCACATTTGACTCGCGCCGGATACGCGCGAACCCCAGCCAGCACCGCCAGCTTGCCGAGTTCCTCTAGGTTGACAGCCTCGTCCTTGCCCGTGGTGATGCGATGAAAGGTCTCGAACAGATGCTCAGCCTGCGCCTCGTTCATGCCCTTGACAATCTCGGTCATCAACGAGGCGGAAGCGGTCGAAATGGCGCAGCCCGCGCCCTGGAAACTGACATCCTTAATGAGACCCTCATCGATTTTGACATAAAGCGTAATCCTGTCGCCGCACAGCGGATTGAAGCCTTCGATCTTGCGGTTGGCGTCCTCCATGACCCGGAAGTTCCGGGGATTGCGGTTATGATCGAACACCACTTCCTGGTACAAATCGCGAATCTGATCGAACATCAGCCAAACACCTCGATGACCTCTTTGATGCCATCCATTAGAACATCGATTTCCTCGACCGTGTTATAGACCGCCAACGACGCCCGCGCCGTCGCCGGGATGGCGAAGAAGTCCATGACCGGCATGGCGCAATGATGCCCTGCGCGAACGGCGATGCCCAGTTGATCCAGCAAGGTGCCAATGTCGTGGGGATGCACTCGGTCCAGGGTGAAGGAAAGGATCGCACCCTTGTACCGCGCCGTACCGATGATGTTCAAGCCCTGTATTTGCAAGGCCTTTTCAGTCGCATATCGCAGCAACTCGTACTCGTAACGGGCGATGGCATCCATGCCGATGGCGTCCACATAATCGATGGCAGCGCCCAGCGCGATCGTGCCGACGATATTGGGCGTGCCGGCCTCGAACTTGTAAGGTAACGCGTTATATTCAGTTTTTTCGAAAGTGACGCGTCGTATCATGTCGCCGCCGCCTTGATAAGGCGGCATGGCATCGAGCAGGTCTGATTTGCCGTAGAGGACGCCGATACCGGACGGCCCGTAGAGCTTGTGCCCGGAAAAGACATAAAAATCGCAGTCCAGCCTCTGCACATCGACGCTCATGTGCGGAACCGCCTGCGCGCCGTCCAGCAGCACCGGCACGCCGCGCCGGTGCGCCATGTCGATGATTTCAGCCACCGGGCTGATGGTGCCCAAGGCGTTGGACATATGCACGACCGATACCAATCGGGTGCGATCGGACAAGAGCTTCTCGAACTCCTCCAGCATCAGTTCGCCGTTGCGGTTGATCGGCGCCACTTTCAGCGTCGCGCCAGTCTGCTCGCACAGCATCTGCCAGGGCACGATGTTGGAATGATGCTCCATGGCGCTGATCAAAATTTCATCGCCGGCCTTCACGTGCTTCCGCCCGTAGCTCTGTGCCACCAGGTTAATCGCCTCGGTTGCACCGCGAACGAAAACGATTTCATGCGCGTGTCGCGCGTTGATGAAGCGCTGCACTTTTTCGCGGGCATCCTCGTACAACTGGGTCGAACGCTCGCTGAGCGTGTGCACGCCGCGGTGGACGTTGGAATAATCGTGCTCGTAGACCCGGCGGATACAATCGATCACCGCCTTCGGCTTCTGGGTGGTGGCAGCGTTATCAAAATAAACCAGGGGCTTGCCGTGCACGGTTTCGTTAAGGATGGGGAAGTCGGCGCGGATTTTCTCGACATCCACTCCGGACGCCGGCGAAGTTCTGCGTGGAATCGATCGTATTGCGCTAGTCATAACCACTCCTGATGTAGATTAGCCTTTGAAAACAATGCTAAAAGCTGTGCCTGCACGCTGCCGCGCAAGCCATCCAATCGAATGCGGTCGACCATTTCGTTGGCGAACGCGAACGTCAGCATGGTGCGTGCGGCCTGCTCTTCGATGCCGCGCGTTTGCAGAAAGAACACCGAATTCTCATCCAGCTGGCCGACCGTCACGCCGTGACCGCACTTGACGTCATCGGCATAGATTTCGAGCTGCGGCTTGGTATCGATCTCGGCGTTCTCGGATAACAAGAGGTTACGGTTGCTCATTTCGGCGTCGGTTTTCTGCGCGTCCTGGTGCACCACGATACGGCCTTGAAATACCCCGCGCGCGCGCTGGTCTAGTATGCCCTTATAGATTTCCCGGCTGATCCCGAAGGGTTGTGCATGGTGGATCAACGTATGGTTGTCCACGTGCTGGCGGCCAAAGGCCAGGAACAAGCCATACAGCAGACATTCAGCGGCATGGCCCAATTCGGTATGAACTTCGTTGCGGACCAACAACCCGCCGAAGGAAAAATTGTAGTGGCGAAACCGCGCCGATCGCGCCTGCTGCACGTAAGTGCCGCCGAAGTGAAAGGCTTTGGTCGACTCGCTCTGCAGCTTGTAAAGATCGAGCGCTGCATTCTCGCCTATGCTGACTTCGGTGACGGCTGCGCTGAGATAGCTCTGTTCGTCCGCGCCAGCATAAGTCTCGACCAGCTCTAGCGCTGCATTCGGCTCCACGATGATGAGATTGCGCACGGTCGCCAGAGACTCCGGCCGGCTATTGAGGTAAATGATCTGCAAGGGCTTCTTGGGCAGCGCCTGGCCGCCAGGGGCACGAACGAACGCTCCGTCGCTGAAGAAAGCGGTGTTGAAATGAATGAAGCCGTGATTTTCCCGCCCAGCCGCCAGACCGAGGTGCGACTGCACCAGATTCGGATATTTGGTCAGTGCCTCGGCCAGTCCACAGACGATCATGCCGTCCGGCATCCCGTCAAGCCGACAACGATCGGCGGCAACGCGGCCGTCGACCAGGACCAGGCGCCAGACGTCCTCAAGCTCATAGTTCTTGAGCCAGGATTCGACCGCTGCGCTAGGCTCGCTGATCGGCAACGGCCTGAACCGCTTCTTTTCGATCGTCGATATATTGGTATATTTCCATTCTTCCTCTCGCGGCGAGGGGAAACCGCCAGCCGAAAACTGCGTCAGCGCCCGCTCGCGCAATTCTCTCAGCCACGGCAGATGGCCGCCAGGCAAAGCGGCCCCGATTGTCCGGTACTCCTCGACATACTGACTAACCGCGCTCATGCCGCATCCTCCGCCGCTGTTTGCCGCTCGATCCAGCCATAGCCTTTTTCTTCCAGTTCCAGTGCCAGGTCGGCATCTCCCGATTTGGCGATTTTGCCGTGCACCAGCACGTGTACATAATCGGGCCTGACGTAGTTGAGCAGGCGCTGGTAGTGCGTCACCAAGATGAACGCACGGTCGTTCGTGCGCAACGAATTGACGCCGTCGGCGACGACTTTCAGCGCATCGATATCGAGCCCGGAATCGGTTTCATCGAGAATGCAGAGCCTGGGCTCCAGCACCGCCATCTGCAGGATTTCATTCCTTTTCTTCTCGCCACCAGAAAATCCCTGGTTCACCGAGCGGTACAATAACTGCTCGTCCATCTCGACCAGCTTGATCTTTTCCTTGATCAATTGCAGGAAATCCAGCGCGTCCAGTTCGCTCTGCCCGCGATGCCGGCGCATCGCATTGAGCGCGGCCTTGAGCAGATAAATGTTGCTAACGCCCGGTATTTCCACCGGATACTGGAATGCCAGAAAGACGCCTTCGCGCGCGCGCTGCTCCGGCGGCATGTCGAGCAGGTTCTTGCCCGCGTAAGTGACGCTGCCGGAAGTAACTTCATAGCCCTCCCTGCCCGCCAGTACGTGGGACAGCGTGCTCTTCCCGGAACCGTTCGGCCCCATTATGGCGTGGACTTCGCCGGCCTTGACCTCGAGGTTGATGCCTTGCAGAATCGCTTTGCCGTCCACGCGGACGTGCAGATTTTCGATGGTCAACATGGCTGATTGTCTCTATCTACTAATGAAATCTCACGGCACTTCGCCCCGGGCATCGCGCAGCGACCGAAGCCACCGTCCAGCGCGGCGTTGATCACAACGCACCTTTTTGCTGCCCGCAGGTCGCTTTCAACCCAAATACTCGCCTCAGCCGACGCTCCCTTCGAGACTGATCCCCAGCAGCGCCTGGGCTTCGACGGCGAACTCCATCGGCAGCTCCTTGAATACCTGCTTGCAAAAGCCGTTGACGATCATGGATACGGCGTCTTCCGCCGAAATGCCGCGCTGCGTGCAGAAAAACAGTTGATCCTCGCTGATCTTGGACGTCGTCGCCTCGTGCTCGACACGGGCCGAAGGCTGCCTGACCTCGACATACGGGAACGTGTGCGCACCGCATTTATCGCCGATCAGCAAGGAGTCGCACTGGGTATAGTTACGCGCGTTTTCGGCGCCCTTCAGCACCTTTACCAAGCCGCGGTAGGTATTTTGCGCGTGGCCCGCAGAAATTCCCTTGGACAGAATCGTGCTGCGCGTATTCTTGCCGACGTGGATCATTTTGGTGCCGGTGTCGGCCTGTTGGCGATGGTTGGTCACGGCGACCGAGTAGAATTCACCGATGGCGTTATCACCGCGCAAGACGACGCTGGGGTATTTCCAGGTGATCGCCGAGCCGGTTTCAACCTGGGTCCAGGAGATTTTCGCATTGGCGCCCCGGCAATCGCCGCGCTTGGTGACGAAGTTATAAATGCCGCCGCGTCCTTCCTCATCGCCCGGATACCAGTTCTGCACCGTCGAATACTTGATCTCCGCGTTTTCCAGCGCGACCAGTTCAACGACCGCCGCGTGGAGCTGATTTTCATCGCGCATCGGGGCGGTACAGCCTTCGAGGTAGGACACGTGACTGTGTTCTTCGGCGATGATCAAGGTCCGCTCGAACTGCCCGGTGTTGGCGGCGTTGATGCGGAAATAGGTCGACAATTCCATCGGGCAGCGCACGCCCTTCGGGATGAATACGAACGAGCCATCGGAGAAAACAGCCGAATTCAGCGCGGCGAAGAAATTGTCGCCGGGCGGCACCACGCTGCCGAGATATTGCTGCACCAGCTGCGGGTACTTCCGGATGGCTTCCGACATCGAGCAGAAGATCACGCCGGCCGCAGCCAGCTTCGCCTTGAACGTCGTCGCCACCGAGACGCTGTCGAACACGGCGTCCACCGCGACGCCGGCCAGACGCTCCTGTTCATACAAGGGAATACCAAGCTTATTGTAGGTTTCCAACAACTTCGGATCGACTTCGCCCAGGCTTTTCGGCTTGTCGCCGCCCTCTTTCGGCGCGGAATAGTAGCTGATGGCCTGATAATCGATCGGACCATAGTGCACGAACGCCCACTTCGGCTCCTTCATCGTCAACCAGTGCCGATAGGCTTGTAGCCGCCATTCCAGCATGAATTCCGGCTCGTCTTTTTTCGCCGAGATCGCGCGGACGACGTCTTCACTCAGGCCGGGCGGCAGGCTGTCGGTTTCCAGATCGGTAACGAATCCTTGCTTGTATTCCTGACTGATCAGTCTTTCCAGTTTTTCTGCGCTCGCTGCCATGATGTGTGCTCCACTTGAAAAGGGCTATCGCTGCTGATGAAGGTAAATACTCTGGGCTGGACGCTCCACTTCTGCCGGCAGCTTGGCCGCCGGTCTGATCATATCGGCCAAGGTGACCGATGCCAGCGCCGTCTTGACTGCAGTATTGATCGGATTCCAGTTGCCGCGCAGCGTACAGGATGCCGATTGCTGACAATGATCGTGAGAAATGCCGCATTCAGTCAGTGCGATCGGTCCTTCCAGCGCGCTGATAATGCTGGCTACACTGATCTTGTCGGGCAGTTGCGCCAGCTCGTAGCCGCCTTTGGCGCCGCGGGTGGACTTCACCAACTTCGCCCGGGCCAAGATCTTGAGAACCTTACTGACGGTGGGCAGGGCCACTCCCGTCGCATCGGCCAGTTGTGTCGCTGCATATAGGCAAGCCACCCGTCTTGCCATGTGGCTCATGATAATGATCGCATAATCGGTTAGTTTACTGATCCTGAGCATGGCAATCCTCACTAATTAAGGACTAGTTTAGTGCTATTTAATTCCCAAGTAAAGCACTCGGATATCCGCCTGGACGCCAGAAGAAAGCGCAGAATAGGAGGAAGGGTTTCGGCTTAACCGACCCGGCGCGACCGTCTTTTACGCTCGAGAGTTGGCGAACCGCCGCACGAGGTAAAAGCTTGCCATTCCGGCCAATAACAGCGGCGCGCTAGCCGGCAGCGGCACGAGCGCCGCCGCGAATTCATCGCCCAAAATAGCGTGGCCGCGTGCCGTCGGATGCACGTCACTCCAAAACAGAAAAGCGCCCGGATCGCAGGCAGGATGACTCAAGCAGGCATCGCTGACGTTGAGAAAGCCGTAACTTGCGGGATTTTGCAGTACTTCATTGAGAACAGCGAAAGTGTCGAATGGAATGAGGTCTGCCATGAGCGTACTGCCCAGAGTAACAAGCCGTTGTGCGAGAGTCTGATTGAACAGCTCGGTCAGCGTGGTTAATCCGGCGGCGATGGCAGGACCTTGAGCCAGCCCGAACGGGGTCGCGCCCAGATTTGGCAGATTGGGCACCAGGATATGCTCAGCGCCGGCGTGTGCCAGATCGGCAATCGATTGCGCCAGATTATCAACGGCCGGACCGATCGTATCGCGCGAGGCGCCCAGAAAAAAATCGTTGGCGCCGCCCCAGACCACGAATAAGGCCGTGGCCGGATTGAAGCCGGCGCCAGGCCCCAGATCGGTAAAAAGCTCCACCTGGTTGCGAATGCCGGTGCCGCTGAAAAAAGGAATAAAGTTATCTGTGCCCGTGGTTGCACCACCGATCGCATAATCGGTACCGCCCTGCAGCGAAGGTGCCAGATCGATGCCGAGATTGGCGGCCAGGCGCTCGACCGCCACCGGCCCGTTAGAAAAGCGACGATCGTTAGGAGGACTTTGCGGAACGATTCCACCGCTCAGGAAATACGCATTGCCGTTATCAGAAAGACTGTCGCCGAAGACGTAGAGGCGATCGAAGGACAGGATGGAGGCACCTGCCGGTGACGGGATCAGCAGCGGACACAGCAGGCTCGCAAGCAGAATTGCCCAGTTCATGAGAATTTCCTTCCGGTTAATCGTCGAAACGACTGGCATTCGCGCGTAATGACGATACCTCTAGGGTAAGGAATGCGTCAAGGACCTGACGCCCTTATTGTTCAGAATCGATGGCCGATGCGGCCTGCAACACTCTCGCGTTCGCCTGGATTCTCTATTCCAGCGCCTGCTGCTGCGCCGATCTCTTCGTCGCGTATCGCATCTTCGATACGCATCACTCGAGCAAACGAGCGGGCCGGGTGGCCCCGGTCGTCCGCTCCGCGGCTGGAGAAATGATTGCTGTATCGGTCGTGGGGTGGGATAGAGGACAGTACCGCGGCCCCCCTTGATTACCTCACTATCCGATGAGGCCGGTCTTCTCCGTCGGCAGAAACAGAAGATCCTCGATGCGGGTGTAGTCGCCCCACCCTTCAAGCAGAGCTGCGATTGAATCGACGGCGACCGTCTCGAAGGATGTCCGGTCGAGTAAATAGAGCCTATAATCAAGGCTCGCTATCCAGTCGAGGTAGTGCATTGGCGAAACGCCGGAAACGCGCGGCGTCATCTCCACGCTAAACTCGCTGATGATGGCAGGACGGCTGCGCGACAGCAGCCTCTCGCCTCCCTTCAAGACCTTGTACTCGGCGCCTTCGACGTCCACTTTGATGAGATCGACGTCGGGCAGTTCAAGAGCGTCAAGCGTGAACACCGGTACGACGCTGCCATGTCCGTGCAGGGCGACGAAGTCCTCGGTTACGAAGCCGCCGTTCGAGCCGATGTGCGATGAAAAATATGCCCAGCCCGGCCGGTCGGACAAGGCAACCGGCATCAGGTTGACATTCGACAGGCCGTTGCGTTCACAGCCCAGCAGAATCAGCCGGCAGTTTTCCGAGTTCGGCTCGAATGCATAGCATTTCCCTTCGCCGCCGACGAGTTGCGCCAGCTTCACCGTGTGATAGCCGACATTGGCGCCGATGTCGAAGGTAACCGCGCCAGGTCGGCAAAGCTTGTGAAAGCACGCGACGAGGTTCGGTTCCCACGCGCTGGATGCCGCACTCGGGACACAGACGGCGATATCGTGACGGTCGACGGGGCAGTCGACTCCATTGATCGACGCGAAATGGACATCCTCTGGCGAAAGTCGCACCAGCATCGGCGTCGGAAAAGTCTGCCGGTCGAGCGCCATGGTCACGGCGCGGATGTCACCGACGGTTTCAACTACCTCTTTGCCGAGAACCTGACGCAGCGTCTGCCTGACGTCTTCCGTCAACGAAGGGTTATCGCCATAGATGAGTTGCAGAAAGTCATTCAACGCAATTGCCGGACACATCATTGGCCTCCCGGGGCAAAGGATAGAGCGCTCGCTCCGAACGCTATCGGTTGCAAAACAGACGGCGGTTGGCGGCCACCGTTCGCTGGAAAGTCCACAATACGGAGCCGCCTTATGCCCGGCGATAGAGTTCGACGCCGGATTTTACGAATTCCTCTGCCTTTTCCTCCATGCCTTTCTCCAATGCCTTCTCCTCATCCAGTCCTTTTTGCGCCGCGTACTCGCGCACGTCCTGGGTAATTTTCATCGAGCAGAAATGCGGGCCGCACATGGAACAGAAATGAGCCAGCTTGGCGCCTTCCTGGGGCAGGGTTTCGTCGTGAAATTCCAGCGCCTTCTCAGGATCGAGGCTGAGATTGAACTGATCCTGCCAGCGGAATTCAAAGCGCGCCTTGGACAGGGCATTATCGCGCGCCTGCGCGCCGGGATGGCCTTTGGCGAGGTCGGCGGCGTGGGCGGCGATCTTGTAAGCGACGATGCCGTCGCGCACGTCTTTTTTGTCCGGAAGCCCGAGATGCTCCTTCGGCGTGACGTAGCACAGCATGGCGGTGCCGAACCAGCCGATCATCGCGGCGCCGATGGCGCTGGTAATGTGATCGTAGCCCGGCGCGATATCCGTGGTGAGGGGCCCCAGCGTGTAGAATGGCGCTTCGTGACATTCCTTGAGCTGCTTGTCCATGTTTTCCTTGATCAGGTGCATGGGCACGTGTCCGGGTCCTTCGATCATGGTCTGCACGTCGTGCCTCCAGGCGATCCGCGTGAGTTCGCCGAGCGTTTCCAGTTCGGCGAACTGGGCCTCGTCGTTGGCGTCGTGAATCGAGCCGGGCCGGAGGCCATCGCCCAGCGAGAACGCCACGTCATAGGCTTGCATGATCTCGCAGATATCTTCGAAACGGGTGTACAGAAAGCTCTCCCGGTGGTGCGCCAGGCACCATTTGGCCATGATGGAGCCGCCGCGGGAGACGATGCCGGTCAGACGTTTGGCGGTCAAGGGGATATAGGCCAGTCGCACGCCGGCGTGGATAGTGAAATAGTCGACCCCCTGCTCCGCCTGCTCGATCAGCGTGTCGCGGAAGATTTCCCAGGTCAGCTCCTCGGCCTTGCCGTCGACTTTTTCCAGCGCCTGGTAAATGGGCACCGTGCCAATCGGAACCGGCGAATTACGGAGGATCCATTCGCGCGTTTCATGGATATGCTTGCCGGTGGACAAATCCATCACGGTGTCGGCGCCCCAGCGAATCGCCCACAGCATCTTTTCCACTTCTTCTTCGATGGAAGATGTCACTGCCGAATTGCCCAAGTTGCAGTTGATCTTGACCAGGAAATTGCGCCCGATGATCATCGGCTCGGATTCGGGGTGATTGATGTTGGCCGGAATGATCGCCCGTCCGCGCGCCAGTTCCTCGCGTACGAACTCCGGTGTGATCAGGCTCGGTATGGAGGCGCCAAAGGATTCCCCGGGATGCTGACACTTGAGAATTTCGGACAGCGCTTCTAGCCGTTGATTTTCGCGGATGGCGATGAATTCCATCTCGGGCGTGATCAAGCCCCGCTTCGCATAATGCATTTGCGTGACGTTGGCGCCGGGCTTGGCACGGCGCGGCTTGCGCAGGTGTTCAAAGCGCAGGTGAGCGAGCTCGGCATCCTGTTGCCGCTTTAAGCCATAGGCCGAGCTGGGGCCGGCGAGTTCCTCGCTATCCCCGCGCTGTTCGATCCAGCCCTGGCGCAGCGCGGGTAAGCCGGCGATGAGGTCGACGGTCTGCTTCGGATCGGTATAGGGGCCGGACGTGTCATAAAGATAAACCGGCGGGTTCTTTTCCGCTCCAAGGCTCGCCGGCGTGTCCGCTAGCGCAATCTTGCGCATGGGCACGCGGATATCCGGCCGGCTGCCCTGCAGATAGACTTTTTCCGAGCAGGGAAACGGTTTGATCGCTGCCTGCTTGGCCGTGACTGCCTGCTGCAACAGGTCTTGCGGAATTGCGCTCATCTCTTCCTCCTGGGTTTAGGATGGGAAACAGGCGCAGGTCAAACGGGCTTTCCTACGCCGGTATTGACCGGATCAGGTTCAAAGGGTATGTCTCAGCCGGCGCGTTGCTTCGCATATCGCGCCCGGCACCCCCAGCCTCGCGGATCAGGACCTAACCTAAAGCAAGCGCGAGATTTTTTCAAGTTGAATTGCCGCAGAGCGCGTCGGCCATGAGCGCGCCGCGGCTCCGGCATCTCGGAACTGGAACCCGTCGTGCCGTAAGCCGCCCGAACAGGCCGGGAACGTCAGGCAGCAAACGCTGAATGCACGGTAACGAACTACGTCGTCTTCGCTAGAAGTACCGCGCATTGATCAGGAAATGGGCGGCGATGCTGCCGGCATAGCCGAGAGCGATCACCGGCATCCACTTTAGGTGGCTGTTGAAGCTGTAGACTCCCTTGGCCTGGCCGAGAAGTCCCACGCCGGCGGCGGAGCCGATGGCGAGCAGGCTGCCACCGACGCCCGCCGTCAATGTAACCAGCAGCCATTGACCTTGAGAGAGGTCCGGATTCATCGTCAATACGGCGAACATGATGGTGCCGTTGTCGATGAACGCCGAAAAAACGCCGATCAAGATATTGGCCAGGGTAGGATCGATTTCGCCGTAGAGATAGTGCGAGACAAGGTCCAGATAGCCGATGAAGCTCAAGCCGCTGACACACATCATCACGCCGTAAAAGAACAGCAACGTATCCCATTCTAGCCGCGAGACGTTGTGGAAGACATCGAACTGCTGATAGCTTTCGTCGATGTAGTAAGGAATCTCCATTTCGTCCGAATCGGTCATGTGGGCGCCGTTGCGAGCTTCGGCATCCATTCTTGCCTGAGCGGTCTGGCGCAGGTAATAGCTGAAGAACTTGATATACGTCAGTCCAGCCAGCATGCCGGCGACCGGCGGCAGATGCAGAAAGTTCTCGAAGCAGACGGCGGTGATGATGGTCAGCAGGAACAGCAGGATCACCCGCTTGGCGCCGCGTTTGAGGCGCATAGCTGCGGCCACCGGTTTCGGTTGTTCCCTGGGGATGAAGAAATGCATGATCGCCGCCGGCAGCATGAAATTGACCAAGGACGGGATCAACAGCGAAAAGAAATCGGCGAAAGGCACCACGCCCTTTTGCCACACCAACAGCGTCGTGATATCGCCGAAAGGACTAAAGGAACCGCCGGCATTGGTAGCGACCACGACATTCACGCAGGCCG
Source organism: Methylococcaceae bacterium (assembly GCA_902812445.1). GTDB lineage: Bacteria > Pseudomonadota > Gammaproteobacteria > Methylococcales > Methylococcaceae > CADDZF01. The sequence continues at coordinate 20,645 of CADDZF010000010.1, forward strand.
TGGTGACAAAACGCCGATTGTCCTTGCCCATCGCCAGAATCACCGCGCCCATCAGCAAGGCCGTGGTCAGATTGTTACATACCGCGGAGATCCAGAACGATAAGATGCCGGTAATCCAGAATAATCGGCGATAGCTGAATCCCCTGTTGAGCAGCCAAACGCGCAGATTCTCAAATACGTTGCGTTCCTCCATCGCATTGAGATAAGTCATCGAGACCATGATGAATAAAAACAGCTCTGCATAGCTTTCCAGGCCGTTGCGAAACGCCTGCTCGGCGCTGTCATTCATGCCGCCCTGCACGTAGATGGCGGCGATGAATATCCAAATCAGGCTCGCCGCCAGCACCATGGGCTTGGATTTCCTGAGTTCGGTGATTTCTTCGATCATGGCGAGCAGATAGGCCAGAGCAAAGACGGCCAGCGCAAAGTAACCGACGAAGTGACGGGTCAGATCCAGCGGCCGCATCGCCTGACTGACCGCCGTGGTCTCGACCGCCCAGGCAAGGTCGGGCAGCGCGCACGCGATGAGCAAAGGCGGCTTGGTGATTCTACGCATGGTTGATCCTCTAAGAGCGAAAGCCTAAGGACTCTGACGAGAGCTGTTTTTGTGCGCCTATTGAACCTGAGCAGCATAGCATGCTTAGCGTCCTCGCAAACTGCGCGGACGCCGCCTGAGGCCCCATTGGCAGAGCGTCCCATCTGCCATGGGATTTAGCCGTGGGGACTCGAAAATGTGACAACGCTTCAAGAAGACCATGGGGATTCAGTTGTTACTCCGGACATCGATCAAGCTATAATGGCGCCGTTGCACTAGAGAACCTTAAAAAATACAAAAGCTTGTCTCCTGCCAGACAAGGAAGAGGAAATAATATGCAAGTGGACTCCATTCTCAAATCCTATGCGCGCTATGCTCCGGTTTATGACCATACGTTCGGCTGGCTATTGAGCTTTCGTGGGCGCTCCATGGCCGCCGGCGTCGCCAACAAGCGTCCGGGCGAGATACTCGAAGTAGGCGTGGGCACCGGCATCAGTCTCGCCTATTATCGCAAGGAACACCGGGTTTACGGGGTCGATATATCGCCGCACATGCTGGCCAGAGCGAAGAAACGGGTCGCGCAAAAACAATTGGCGCAGGTCGCCAGCCTCGAAATCATGGATGCGCGTGAGATGAGCTTTGCCGACAACACCTTTGATTCGGTTGTGGCCGCTTATGTGATGTCGGTCGTACCCGAGCCGCGCAAGGTGATCTGCGAAATTGAACGGGTGTGCAAACCGGGCGGCAATGTCATCATCGTTAATCACTTCGCCGCCGAGAAAGGCCTCAGGCGCACCGTCGAACGCATGCTGGCCCCACTCTCGGACAAGATCGGCTGGCGCGCCGATATGCGGCTCGATGAGATCCTCGCAAACACGTCGATGCGCGAAGTCAAGCGCTACAAGCTGCCGCCTCTTGGCATGTTCACGATGCTGCATCTGAAAAAATAGCTTAGGGCCCCTTAGCCTCAACGCGCGAACACGCAAGGCTGCCTCCCGCGCGGCCCGGCGCACCCGCGCGTCGTTTACCTTCCCGGCGCTGGAGTGATACAATTTTTTACCACAGCCATTGACCCACCCCTTCAGTCAGACGGATGCCCGTTAACCCGAGAGAACAGACCGCACACTCTGCCGTAATGGAACTCAAGGGGGGGTCTATCACACTGCCCGTGCTCAAACTGCTGAGCTCGGATATGCAACGGGTCCAAGATCAGCTGAAGCTGAAAATCCATCAAGCGCCGGCTTTTTTTCACAATGCGCACATCGTGGTCGATCTTCATGACCTAGCCGCGGGCCATGGCGATCTTGACTTTCCTGCACTGCTCGGATTATTGCGCAATCTGACCCTCATCCCGATAGGCATCCGGGGTGGCAATGAACAGCACCATCGCGCAGCGCAAGCGGTGGGACTCGCTGTCTTGGCGGATGGCAGCTACGAAGCCGGCACGTCGCCACCGGCGAGACTATCGCCGCAAGGCGCAGCCAAAGCGCCGGCCCCGAGCCGTTTAATCGATCATCCCGTACGCTCGGGCCAACGGGTGTACGCCGCGGGCGGCGATCTCATCATCCTGTCGCAAGTCAGTCCTGGGGCGGAAATCATGGCCGATGGCAATATCCACATCTACGGTACGCTGCGCGGGCGTGCTCTGGCGGGCGTCAAAGGCGATCAGCAAAGCCGGATTTTTTGCATGGACCTGCAGGCTGAACTGGTTTCCATCGCCGGACACTATCGCATCAGCGAAAATCTGGACGACTCGGCGCGCGGTAAACCGGTGCAGATTTATTTTCTGAACGATTCGCTGATGATTGAAGACTTGTCAATACCGGCAAGGCAGACTCATCACGGGAGGACGTGAAGTTGGCAAGAATCATCGTAGTGACGTCAGGCAAAGGCGGCGTTGGGAAAACGACCACCAGCGCCGCGATCGCCATGGGACTGGCGAAAAAAGGGCATCGCACGGCGGTGATCGATTTCGACGTCGGTCTGCGCAATCTCGATCTGATCATGGGTTGCGAGCGGCGGGTGGTTTATGATTTTGTCAACGTCATCAATGAAGAGGCTTCGATCAACCAAGCGTTGATACGGGACAAACGCAGCGAAAACCTATTCATTCTGCCTGCCTCGCAGACCCGCGACAAAGACTCGCTGACCAAAGAAGGTGTCGGCAGAGTGCTCGGCGCGCTGTCCGAGACCTTCGACTATGTCGTTTGCGATTCCCCGGCGGGCATCGAAAAAGGCGCCACTCTCGCCATGTACTATGCCGACGACGCCATCATCGTCACCAATCCGGAAGTGTCCTCGGTGCGCGATTCGGATCGCATGCTCGGCATCCTCGCCAGCAAATCGCGCCGAGCCGAGACCGCCGCCGAGCCGATCAAGGAATACCTGCTTTTGACCCGCTACTCACCGGAGCGCGTCAGACTCGGTGAAATGCTGAGCGTCAACGATGTACAGGAAATCCTGTCGCTGCACCTGCTCGGCGTGATTCCGGACTCCAAGGCGGTACTCAATGCTTCCAACGCGGGTACGCCAGTCATCCTGGACGATAAGAGTGATGCCGGGCAGGCTTATGCGGACGTCGTGGCCCGCTACTTAGGTGAAGAGGTGCCGCATCGCTTTATCGAGTTCCAGAAAAGAACCTTGTTCGGACGACTGTTTGGAGGTTGACGCCATGAACTTGCTTGATTACTTCCGAAAGTCACGACACTCGAGCGCCTCCATCGCCAAAGAACGCCTGCAGATCCTGGTAGCGCACGAGCGCGCAGCACGCAACAAGCCCGATTACCTGCCCAAGCTGCAGAAAGAATTGCTGGAAGTCATCCGCAAGTACGTGCAGGTTGATCTGGACGCCATCTCGGTTACCATGGAGCAGGATGATAAGCGCGAGGTTCTCGAATTGAATATCGTCTTGCCGGATGATAGAGAGCGAAAACCGGTACAGCAGTTCTGACGGTTAAAATGATTTTTTACAATCGCCTTGAGGCGTTTATTCAGTAATTGATTGATGGAGCTTGAGCATGATGAAAGAAACCAAGGCAAAGAATTCAAGGACGGAAAAAGCGGAGACGTCCGCACCGCTAAAAGCCAAAGAAGTCAAGACCGAAGCCCCCCGGAAGGAAGTCAAGCCGGAAGCTCCCCGAAAGGAAGCGGCCAGGGAAGCTGTCAAAGCAGAAGATCTCGGTGGGCAGATCGGCGAAGCTGCGGGCTTGGTCTGGCATTATCTTAAGGATCACGGCGCGACAAGCGCGAGCAAGCTAAGCGAAGGCACAAACCTCGATCGAGACAGCGTGCAAAGAGCGATCGGCTGGCTGGCCCGGGAAGGCAAGGTTGCGATCGAGCGCCGGGGACGGAACGACTGTTTTGCGCTAGCCAATCCATAGCAGCCGGCTCCGGCCTATTGCTGAGGGCTGCTGCAAACAGGAGGGAGCGAGTGCTTTTTCGGGAAATCGATAAACGCAACCTTCCCGCTGCCCTCCACCACTTTCTTCCATGACGTAACGGGGAACTTCAACGAGATGATGCCGCAGGTCGGAATATCTTCGATGGGCTGATCGGCCAAGCGGTTTGCCAGATCCGTTAGATCGGGATTGTGCCCGACTAGGATGACGCATGCCTGGTGATCGCCTACTGCGTTGACAAGATCGATCAAGCCACCCGCTCCAGCCCTATAAACAGCGTCCCGAATCGCGATTTCGCGCGCGGCGAAATCGAGTTCGCCGGCAATCATCTCGGCCGTCTTGCGCGCTCTTTTGGCGGGGCTCGAAATGATGAGATCGGGCTTGATCCGCATTTCCCTCAGGCGCTTTCCCATGAAGGGCGCATCCCTTTTACCGCGTTTGTTCAATGGGCGGTCGATATCAGCCACGCTCGCCTCTTTCCAGCTCGATTTGCCGTGCCGGACCAGAATCAGGTTTCTCATTACTCACCTCTATGACCAATCGTCAAAAGAATCTCTCCAATGATTTGGATAGCCCCGGCCCGGCATCGTCTAACGCCGTTAAAACGGCCGATAACAAATGATGACGAATTGCCTGCATTGGAACAAGCCGATTCTGGAGAGCCTTTTCGCAACTGTGATAGAGTGGTCCCACGGCAGAGGAAGACGCCCTTGCCGCAGCACACAAATCCACGGCAACCGCTCTCACGAGGAAAGGCATGGAATTCTTCAGGAACCGCTTTTTCCGGCAGCTCGCGAGCAGCCTGCTCAACCTCCTTCCGATTGTCACCGTCATCCTGGTATTTCAGATCTTAATCATCCAGGCGCCTGTTCCAGATGCGGCACGCCTGCTGGTGGGCATGCTGCTGGTCGTCCTCGGGCTCGGCTTTTTCATGCAAGGTCTCGAACAAGGATTGTTTCCGATCGGCGAGGCAATCGCGCACGCGTTCGCCCGTAAAGGCAGCTTGCTCTGGCTGCTGATTTTCGGATTTACCCTGGGCTTTGGCACCACCGTCGCGGAGCCTGCGCTGATCGCCATCGCTCAGCAAGCCGCTTCCATCGCCGCGGACGGCGGCATGATTTCAGCGACCGCCGCGGCAAAAGCCAGCTACGCGCTCGGGCTACGGATCACCATCGCCCTGTCGGTCGGCTTCGCCGTCATGATCGGCGTACTGCGCATTGTCTTCGGCTGGCCGCTGCCCTACGTCATCATCGCCGGTTATTGCGGCGTGATCCTGATGACACTGTTCGCGCCACCGGAAGTGATCGGTATCGCTTATGATTCGGGCGGCGTCACCACGTCGACCATCACGGTGCCCCTGGTCACCGCGCTCGGTGTGGGATTAGCTTCCGCCATCAAGGGTCGAAACCCAATGATCGACGGCTTTGGTCTCATCGCTTTTGCCTCGCTAACTCCCATGATATTCGTCATGGGCTACGGAGCTTTCATTAAATGGAATGGCTGAGCCATCTGTGGGCGACGGGCCTGGGTACCGTCCGCGATGTATTGCCCATAGCCGGCATTATCCTCACTTTCCAGCTACTGGTAATCCGCAAGCCCGTTGCCAACCCGAAAAGGGTACTGACCGGCTTTGTCTATGTGTTGATCGGCATCGCCTTGTTTCTGGAAGGACTCGAAATGGCGCTGTTTCCGCTCGGCAAATTGATGGCGCAGCAATTGACCGATCCTGTCTTTATCGGCGCCAATTCGGTGGCAGGACACGTCCAGTGGCAAGCCTATTTTTGGGTCTACATTTTCGCCGCGTGCATCGGCTTCTCCTCCGCGCTGGCGGAACCTTCCCTGATCGCCGTGGCGCTGAAGGCCGAAGAGATCTCGGGCGGGGCGATCAAGGCTACGGGCCTCCGCCTGGCCGTCGCTCTCGGCGCCGCGCTCGGCATAGCATTGGGCACCTACCGTATCGTGACCGGCACTGCGCTGTATATTTACATCATCGCGGGCTATATCATCGTGATCGTGCAGACGGCATACTCGCCCAGAGTGATCGTCGGCCTCGCATACGATTCGGGCGGCGTCACTACCTCGACGGTTACCGTGCCTTTGGTCACGGCGCTTGGCATCGGCCTCGCATCGAGTGTACCGGGCCGGAGCCCGCTCCTCGACGGATTTGGCCTGATTGCGTTCACCTGTCTTTTCCCTATAATCAGCGTTCTCGCCTATTCGCAGATTGCCGCGTGGCGCGCCAGGCGCGTCCGCTCGGTATAAACCGATGAGGAAACATAGTCATGCGTTTCAAACTGATCATCGTATTTGTTGAAGACAGCAAGACCGACCTGATCATGGACGCCGCCCGCGAGCACGGCGCCACCGGTGCCACCGTCATCAGCAATGCCCGGGGAGAAGGTGTCAAACAGGCACGGACGTTTTTTGGCCTTACTCTTGAAACCCAGCGCGATGTCCTTCTGTTGCTGGTCGAAGAGCACCTGAGCAGGACCATTCTCGAAGCGATAGCGCGAGTCGCCGAATTCGACGAGAAATCAGGCACGGGCATCGCGTTCCAGGTCGATGTCGAAGATGCCATCGGCGTCTTTCACCAAGTAGAAAAACTCGTTCCTGTGGTCGAGGAAGAAATATGAATGAAAGAAAAGCGGTCATACGGGTTCGCGATGTCATGAAAACCGATTTCGGCACGATTGACGGTATCGCGACCGTCAGCGAAGCATTGAAAAAAATGAAATCGCTCAGCACCTCGGTGCTCGTCGTCAATAAACGCCACGCTGACGATGAGTTTGGTCTGATCACTTCAGCAGATATCGCCCGCCATGTACTGGCCAAAGATCGCGCGCCCGAGCGCGTCAACGTTTACGAGATCATGAGCAAGCCGGTCATTTCGGTACACCCGGACATGGATATCCGCTATTGCTCCCGCCTGTTCGCTATGCACAATCTGGTGCGTGTCCCGGTCCTGGACGGGCGAAACGTCGTTGGCATGGTCAGTCCCAACGCTCTGGTGCTGGACGGCCTGTATAAACTCTGCTGATTTCCCTCTGGCGTCTGCAACCGCGTCGGTTATCAAGTCCCGTGCCGATGGCAAGACTCACTGGCAAACCGATGAGGACTCTGCCATCCGCCCAGACACCGCATCCTCCGCGCACCCATAAGCGGACACGCAGCGCTCCACATTGCTAAGCCTTTTGCTAGGACAGCCGCGCCGGAGTGGCGGCAAGGCGATGAAATCCCCTCATAGCCGACCAAGCCACCATCGGTTTACCCGAGTAGGCAGTGCTGCACGCGATCAGCCAAGTCTGGGTTTGGCGGGGTGGCCCATGTTTTATTGTGATTGAATAATTTTACCGGAGGACGATACCACTGTGTTGATGCGACTCGGCTCCTACCTTTTGCTCTTGCTATTTGTTGTACCGGCGCTGGCGCAGGAGCAGGCCGCGGCGCCCGAACCGCAACCGGAAAAGCAACCGTCGGCGAAGCCATTCGATTTTGCGGCCGTCGAGCAGAGCGCCCGGGAACTGGCCAGCAAGCCGTACGCTAGAGATGACGGCGGCATGCCCGAATTCCTTAATAATTACGATTACGATCAATATCGCGACATTCGCTTCAAACCCGAAAAGGCGCTGTGGAAAGACGAAGGGCTGCCGTTCCAGGTTCAGCTCTTTCATCGCGGCTTTATGTTCAAAGATCGGGTCGTAATCAATGTCATCGACCAGGGGCAGGCCAGCAAGATCGCCTATACGCCGGAATTGTTCGACTTTGGCAAAAACAAGCTGCCGGGACCGCTACCGCCCGATCTTGGCTTTGCAGGCCTAAGGTTCCACTATCCGCTGCGGAAGGATGATATTTTCGACGAGATCGCCGTTTTTCTCGGCGCCAGTTACTTCCGCGCAGTGGGTTTGGGCCAGGCATACGGCATTTCGGCTCGGGCCTTGGCAGTCGATACGGGACTTCCCAAAGCGGAAGAGTTTCCAATATTCAGGGAGTTCTGGATCGAAAAACCGGCCAAGAATGCCGTCGCACTCACGGTCTACGCCTTGCTCGACAGCCCTAGCGTCACAGGTGCCTATCGTTTCGTCATGCATCCAGGACTCGACTTGACCATCGATGTCAACAGTCATGTGTTTTTCCGCCAGACGGTCGAACGTTTCGGCGTCGCCCCGCTCACCAGCATGTTTTTCCACGGTGAAAATACCGACCGCTTCATGGATGACTTTCGGCCGGAGGTACACGATTCGGACGGTCTCATCATCGGGCGCCACAATGGCGAATGGATATGGCGGCCGCTGAACAACCCTCGCCAGCTTGGCATCAGCGTATTTCAGGATACCAGCCCTGCAGGTTTTGGCATCATGCAGAGGGACCGTACGTTTGATCATTACCAGGACCTCGAAGCGCGCTATCACTTGCGCCCCAGCGCATGGATCGAAGCGCTTGGCGAATGGGGCGCTGGCGCGGTTTATCTGATCGAAATACCCAGCGATGCCGAAAAGTACGATAACATCGTCGCATTCTGGGTGCCCGATCGGCCGACGGGCGAGGGCAAGGACTGGACATTCGATTACCGACTGCACTTTATCTTGAATGAATTCATGGCGGATAACGGCGGCAAGGTGACGTCCAGCCGCATCGGCGCCAGCGGAACGGACGTGCTGCATAGTGAAAACCGCAAGTTCGTCGTGGATTTCGCCAGCGAGTCGCTGGAACTGCTCAGCGACAAGGCGCCGGTCGAAGCGGACGTCAATGTGTCTTCTGGACAAATCATGAATTCGGTCGTCCACAAAAATTCCGAGAACGGCACGTGGCGCTTGAGCTTTGAGCTCGTACCGGATAAGGATCGCAATCCAGTCGAGTTACGCGCTTTTCTGAAAGTCGGCGATGAAGTGCTGACCGAAACCTGGGTCTACCAATGGAGTCAACATTGAAGTCAACACAGTCCACTGCGGATGCTCCTGCTGCCGGCCCGGCGGTGGCAACAGCGCCCGACCCGGTGTTGCCGGATATCAAAGCGCGGGTAATTGCTTACTTGCAGCGGTTGCGAGTACGCGATCCGTCGCTGCTGGAGAGCTTGGCCGACGAGTGTCTGCAGCGGGCGCGTAAGCGCAGCGGCGATGCCGGCGGCCAGCTGATCAGACAGGCGCTCGAAGAGGCGCGGCGGTGCCTCGATCATGCGCTTGTCCGTGCCGCCCATATGAGCAACGCACAGGAGTGTCCTTTGCTGGCGGGGCTGCGCACTGCGCTGTTGCTGGGCAAGGCCGGCGTAGCGAGCGATGCACTGATGGGCAACTCTGATCGGCAGGCCGAGATCGGGGCTAGTCTGCGCACGGCGCTGCCGCAGCCGGTTCCGCCAGAAGCTCACTTGCCCATGCCAGAACAAACGCTGAGTTTTCTATTTTGGAAATCTGTTACCCTGCATGAGTCCTGAAATATGACCAAGGCAGCCTACAGGCCGTGAATGCTCCAACCGTGCCGCCGCATCTCCGCATCTTCCGGAGAACGATTTATTGTGTACTCATAATCTTAAGCACACTGGCGGCGCTCGGCCTACTCACCAGCTCTTTTCTGCAAGACGGCATTACGCCACTGGAATTACTTTTGCTGGTGCTCTATGCGCTATTGATGCTGTGGATAAGTACTTCCTTTTGGGCAGCGACCATTGGATTTTGGATTCTGCTTTGGGGCGATCGCATGGCGATTTCGAGGTTCTTGCCGCACAGCGCCGAGGATCCGGGCGATGCCAAGTCCCATCGCCGCAGCGCGCTGGTCATGCCGATTTACAACGAAGACACGAAGCGGGTGTTTGCAGGTCTAAAAGCGATTTACCAATCGCTGCTGGAAACCCGTCGGGCGGATGAGTTCGATTTATTCGTTCTGAGCGACACGCGCGATCCTGACATCTGGGTCGAGGAAGAACTCGCGTGGTATCAGCTATGCGTCGACATGAGCGCACACGGGAAAATATTTTATCGCAACCGGGAAAAAAACAGCGGCCGCAAAAGCGGCAATCTGGCGGATTTCTGCCGGCGCTGGGGCGGACGTTATCGCTACATGATCGTCCTAGATGCCGATAGCCTGATGGGCGCGAATACCGTGGTCAAAATGGTCGATTTGATGGAAACCAATCCGCGCATCGCATTGCTGCAGACGGCACCCCTGCCGATCAATCATGAATCGTTGTTCGCGCGTATCTTGCAGTTCGCGAGCAGTCTATACAGCGATATTTTCACCGCCGGCATTTCCTTCTGGCAATTATCGGAAAGCAATTATTGGGGCCATAACGCCATCATCCGCGTCAAACCTTTCGTGGAACATTGCGGCTTGCCCAAACTATCGGGCCGCGAGCCGTTTGGAGGGGAGATCCTGAGTCATGACTTCGTCGAGGCTGCCCTGTTGCGCAAGGCAGGCTGGGAAGTCTGGCTGGCCTACGACTTAAAGGAAAGCTACGAAGAGCTCCCGCCGACGCTGATCGATTATGCCAAACGCGACCGGCGCTGGTGTCAGGGCAACCTGCAGCACATTCGCATGGTATTCGCCCGCGGGCTCTCCGGAATCAGCCGGCTGCACTTTTTGATGGGCATCATGTCGTATCTGTCTTCGCCGCTGTGGCTGTTATTTCTGATCATTACCGGCATCGAGGCGTATATCAGAACGCAGACCATGCCGGTTTATTTCTTCGGCGACAATATCTTCCCGGTGTGGCCCGAATCCTATGCCGTCGAGATGACGACGGTACTCTTGGTGACCTTGGCCATGCTGTTCCTGCCGAAGATTCTCAGCCTATTGCTGCTTTTTATACGCCGCGAACGGGTCCGGGCTTATGGCGGCGTTTGGAAGGTTACCCTGAGCGCCGTCCTAGAAACGCTGTTCTCGATACTGACCGCGCCGATACTGATGCTATACCAGAGCAAATTCGTCTTCGCCATACTGTTACGGCGCAGCACAGGCTGGCCGGCACAGCAGCGGGGCGATCACCGTCTGGGCTTCCGGGAAGCGTTTCGGGCTCATGGCGGGCAGACTTTTGTAGGTCTCATCGCAGGTACGGCAAGCTATTGGTATATCCCAAATTTCTTCTGGTGGCTCATACCGGTGTTGCTGGGGCTGGTCCTGTCGATGCCGGTTTCGATCATCTCGAGCAGCACCCGCCTCGGCAGGTTGATGCGTCAAATGGGCTTGTTCTTGACGCCGGAAGAATCGGACCCGCCGCGTATCATTCGCCTACTGCACGAGAATCTGTCTCATACCTCAAGGCATGCCCCGGATCAGGCGAGCGGAATTCATCATGGGATCACAGATCCCGGCGTTTGTGCCTTACATCTTGCGCTATTGCCCAATCGGCCGATCAGGAAACGCCAGCGTCATGAGCTAAGGGCGCTGGTCTATCAATTGCTGGAGGAAGGTGTGGAGAATTTGTCGGCGAGTGAAAAACGCACGTTAATCTCGGATCCGGAAACTCTGATGCGCTTGCATACGATTGCCTGGAGCCGGCACGACGCGGACACAGGACACCAATGACAGGTTGTTGGCAACTCGGAGGTGCACGATGAGTTTCGAGGCGCTTCATCGCCATCAACGACAGCTTGAGAATTGCAGTCGCTGCGACGATATGCGCGGACCGGTGATCGTTGGTACCCCGGTCTTGTCACCCGTTCTGCTGATCGGTCAAGCACCGGGGAGCAAGGAAGGACAGATGGGGAAGCCGTTCGCTTGGACCGCCGGTAGAACGCTATTTAAGTGGTTTCGTCAAATCGGCCTGGATGAGGTCAGGTTCCGCCAGCGCGTCTATATGGCGGCCGTCTGCCGCTGTTTCCCCGGAAAGGCCGGGGGCGGTGGTGACCGGGTTCCAAATGCGCGGGAGATCGCCAATTGCTCACACTGGCTGGACAGAGAGTTTGATCTGCTAAAACCGACGTTGATTATTCCGGTAGGTAAACTGGCTATCGCGCAACTCATGGCCGTGGACACGCTTGCTGAAGTAATCGGCCGGAAACACGAATTTAAACGCAAGGACTTTTCCGCCGAAATAATTCCATTACCCCATCCTTCCGGCGCGTCCGCTTGGCACAAGACCCCACCCGGCAACCATCTTTTGCAAGCGGCTTTATCGCTCATCGCTGCCCACCCGGCCTGGCGGACTATACGTTAGCTGTGCCGTCGTAGAGAATAATGACTTGTCAAGTTATTCACACGGCCACGGCGGACAAGGGTGACGCGAATTTGCTTGTCCGAAGGATGCCGCTCTAATTCAATGGCTTAGATAACCATTTGATTTGAAGTCTTTTTTTATTGCGCAATTGTTTGACAATTTAATGACGAGATAGGAGCCATGCGGTCTGGAGAAATCTTTCAGTGCGTTGTTCACAGAGTTATCCACAGTTTTTGTGAATAATTACGCCCGTCTCCCGCGTTACAACGCTAACCAGAAATCGTCATGCAAATGATGAACGGTCGGGTGATGCCGGAAGGCAGCCTCGAAGTATTGTCGCGGCGGGAAGTGAGTAAACTTCTAGATACCAGCCAGAGCGGCCTGTATGAGCTCTACCGTCGCTGTTCCCTCGCCGTACTGAACAGCGGCAGCAACATCGACGATAGCAAACTCGTTCTGGAGCGCTACAAGAGTTTCGACATTCGCGTCCACCAGCAGGAGCGCGGCATCAAGCTGGAAGTCATCAACGCGCCGGCAGGCGCTTTCGTCGACGGCGAAATGATCAAGGGCATCAAGGAACATTTATTCTCCGTCTTGCGCGATATCATCTATACCCGCTATGAAGTTGTCGCCAACCCGGCATTCGACCTGAGCCAATCCGAGGATATCACCAATGCCGTCTTTCATATCCTGCGTAATGCCAACTGCATGACGCCGCAGGTCAGCCCGAACTTGGTCGTCTGCTGGGGCGGGCATTCTATCAGCCGATCAGAATACAACTACACCAAGGAAGTCGGGCATCAACTTGGACTCCGGGGCCTGAACATCTGCACCGGCTGTGGACCGGGCGCGATGAAGGGCCCCATGAAAGGCGCCACCATAGGCCATGCGAAGCAACGCGTCTACAATGGCCGTTATGTCGGCATCTCCGAACCCGGAATCATCGCCGCGGAACCGCCCAACCCGATTGTCAACGAACTGGTGATCATGCCCGATATCGAAAAACGCCTGGAAGCTTTCGTGCGTATAGGACACGGCATCGTCCTGTTTCCCGGCGGCGTTGGCACCGCGGAAGAAATCCTTTATCTGCTCGGGATACTGCTGCATCCAGACAATATGGAGCTCCCTTTCCCCCTCATTTTCACCGGCCCCGGGGATTGCGCCAATTATTTCAAGCAGATCGATGCGTTTATCGCCTCGACGCTAGGAAGTGCTGCCCAACAGCGCTATAAAGTCATTATTGATGATCCGCAACAGGTCGCCCGCGAAATGAAAAGAGGGATAAAACAGGTACGCGATTTTAGAAGGCAGTGTAACGATGCTTATTACTTCAACTGGCTGCTGAGAATCGACCGGGCGTTCCAGATGCCTTTCGCCGCTACGCATGAGAACATGCTGAACCTTGCACTGCACAGCGATCAAGCGCCTCATCATTTAGCCGCCAATCTGCGTCGGGCGTTCTCGGGTATCGTTGGCGGCAACGTCAAGGAAGAAGGCATTCGTGCGATTGAGCGGTTCGGCCCTTTTGAAATCCGCGGTGAAACGGCGGTTTTGCGGCCGCTCGACGATTTGTTGGCTGCCTTTGTGACGCAGCAGCGGATGAAACTGCCCGACAGCAAATACGTACCGTGCTATCGCATACTGGCGTGAATAGATGACTATGTGCCGCAGTAAAGCGCAGAGTTTATCGAATCTACCGATTTGGCTCATCATCGCCTCCATGGCGGCCGTCGGTTCGGCCCTTTCGGCCACTCAGGCACCACCCCCATCGACTCTGCAACCAGGTCTCGGGAATGAGCTGGAGATGGTCGAGCAGCAGCTGCACCAGCTTAACCTTGAAATCAGGGCGAGCATTGGCAAAGCGGCGTGCACTCGCGACGATGAATGCAAGACCATGGCCTATGGAGAGAAATCTTGTGGGGGCCCCCGCGAATATCTGCTGTTTTCGACCCATGAGACGGATATGGAACAGCTGAAGACCAAAGTGTCTCGCTACAACTTGCTCGACCAACAGCGCAATGCCTTGTCTTCGCTGGTGTCCGACTGTGCGTTCGTCGAAGAGCCCGTGCTCAAGTGTCTAGGTCAGATTTGTCGACCGGCCAAGAACACGGACAACTATGATCGTAGGCTTCGCTGAGACCTCGCCACGTCGTACAACCGGGGCTTACTCTTTTGTTGTTTTCTGTACGATGCTATCAATGCGGTTTAGGCGCAACCGAGAGCGTATCTTGTCGGCATTCGCCATGCTCGTGAACGGACCGATTTTGATTCGCAGCCAATCCACATTGTCGATGGCGACTTTCTCGATTTTCGCTCCAATCCCGAGCGCTGCAAGCTGCGCCTTGAGCTTTTCAGCGTCCTTGGGCCTGCGGTAAGCGCCCGCCTGCAGCATATAGCGCTCGCCTGCCAGCGCCTTGCCTCGCCGCTCCTCGCGCTTGATTGTCCGAATGTCCTTTTCTGGAATGACCATTTCCTTTTCGGGCAAAATCTTATAGAAGGTGAAACGGGGGGCTGGTGAACTGGCCGGGCGCTGCGTCGATGCTTTCTCGTGTTCCCCCTGCTCGGCTGTCACTGCCTTTTTCTGCGCTATCCTCGCGGCCTCTGTGGGGGAGCTCGTCGGCGCATTCTGCGACGGGGCGGCAATACTGCTTCTCGGCATTTCGCCACGAGGTTGCCTAGGCTCATGCCCGCCATCGCTTAAGCCCAACAGAAAAGCGCTAAAAGCGCCGATTAGAATAATCGCCAATAGCCATCTTAAACCGGTTTTCGGTCTATTCCGACGCTCGTTTGCCTGCGCCCGGTGTTTGTAATCTTTAGCCATTTCACATCGTTTCGGGCGCCGAAACGCCGAGCAGTGCCAAGCCGTTCGCGATAACCTGCCTGACGGCGGCGATGAGATTTAAGCGGGCGTCCCGCAACGGCTGGTCCTCGACCAGGAACTGGTGTGTGTTGTAATAAGTATGGAACTCATAGGCCAGTCCGCGCAGGAAATGGACTAAGTGGTGCGGCTCATGCTGCAAGGCTGCCTGTTCAATAATCTCGGGATAGCGCGACAGGCTGCTGATCAGAGCCTGCTCGTGTGGCTGCGTCAAGAGTTCTAAATTGTTCATCCCACTCACTATATCGCGCTCCCAGCCCCTCTCATCGAGCTGACGAAAAACACTACAGACGCGAGCATGCGCATACTGTACGTAATAAACCGGATTTTCGTTGGACTGCGCAGCCGCCAGCTTAAGATCGAAATCCATATGCTGGTCGGACTTGCGCATGACATAAAAAAAACGCGCGGCGTCCTTGCCCACTTCATTGCGTAACTGACGCAGCGTGACAAACTCTCCTGAACGGGTGGACATTTGCATGCGCTCAGCGCCGCGATAAAGCACCGCGAACTGGACGAGCAGGACGCGCAGGCGCGCCGGATCGATACCCAGAGCTCGAACGGCGGCGCAAACGCGGGGGACATAGCCGTGATGATCGGCACCCCAGACATTGATCACCTGGTCGAAGCCGCGCTCAAACTTGTTCATGTGATAGGCGATATCGGAAGCGAAATAGGTGAATTGACCGTTCTCGCGTATCACCACGCGGTCCTTTTCATCGCCCAGTTGGCGCGAGGCGAACCAGATTGCCCCGTCCTTCTCGTAGAGATGGCCTGCTTCGCGCAGCTTTTGCAGTGTGGCGTCCACCGCTTGAGTGGCGGTCAGCCGCCGCTCGGAAAACCACTCGTCGTAGTAAACCCCGAATTCGCCGAGGTCCTGGCGAATATCATGGAGAATACGCTGCAATCCGGCGTTGAATAGTTCAACATAGCGCTCCTCGCCTAGAAGGCTTTTTGCCCGCGCCACCAGCGCATCGATATGAAGTTCTCTATCGCCGCCTTGGGACTCATCGGTAGGTAGGTCTATCTGAACCCTATCGGCAGGATAGCGGAATGCATCGCCGACTTCTTTATGCAGGTCTTGGGCGATCGTCCGTACATAGTCGCCCCGATAGGCATTGCTGGGAAAAGGCAGAGCTTCACCGCAGTCCTCGAGGTAGCGTAGCCAGATGCTGAGCGCCAGGATGTCCATTTGGCGTCCGGCGTCATTGACATAATATTCGCGGTGAACCTCAAAACCCGTCGCTTTCAGGAGATTGGCGACCACCGCGCCATAAGCCGCGCCGCGACCATGGCCCACGTGTAAGGGGCCTGTCGGGTTGGCAGAGACAAATTCGATATGAACCTTTCGACCGATGCCGCGCGTGTTCTCACCGAAGCGATGGCCCTCTTCATGGATCTTTTGAATGACTCGGCACTGCAGTGCGGGATTGAGAAAGAAATTAATAAAGCCAGGACCGGCGACCTCGACTTTGGCGATCGCCGGGTCATTTGGCAGCGCACTGACGATTTTTGCAGCCAGTTCCCTGGGATGGCATTTCGCGGCTTTGGCCAGCAACAAAGCCACATTGGTTACGTAATCCCCATGCTGCGCATCGCGCGCTCTCTCCACCATCGGCCCCGGTGCAAGATGCAGATCGAGTTCACCACGGTTTTCAAGTACGCCAAGAGCTGTTTGGAGCGAGCTTTCCAGACGGTTCTTCATGTAATGTGATGGCAGTGGAATGCTGAGAAACGGAGCCTTGTATTATCCTAGGATCTTCAAATCGCTGGCACTTTCCTTATCCAGGCGGAGTCCTGACATTGATTGCCCCATGCAGCCATTCTCGATCTTACATAACCGCTCGCTGGCAAGCGGATGCGCAAAGCAGCTCAGTTTTCCAGCGAGATTCCCTTGTTGTTCACGTCCTTTGTCGCATGCGAGGGGTCAGTAATCCTGACCTCTACCCTTTGCCTAAGCTTGAGCGGCACTGCTTCGAGCAAGGCGATTTTTACCGGCAATACGCGCGTGTCGGTCGGGCGGGCGGGATCTTGCGGACGCATGCGGCGCTGCATGACGGCATCCGGAATTTCCTCCACCCGGCCGCGCCAGGAGAACCCATCGTAGCCCTCCGCCGTCACGCTGACATCAGCTCCAAGCCGCACCCGAGCGGAATCGAATTCATCCACTTCTGCTTCCAGTCGCAACTTGCTCAAATCGGCGATGGCGCAGAGTACCGTTCCTGCACTGACCGTTTCCCCCTGATTGACATGGCGCGCGATAACCGTCCCGCCGATCGGTGCGGTAATGATGGTTTTTGCCAGTAACGCCTGCAACCGCTGGACGGCGGCACTGGCATTTTCGCGTCGCGCCAATGCCGCATCGAGAGTTTGTTCGGCACGATCCACCGCCTGCCTGCCGATAAAATGGCGTGCCCAGAGATCATCGGAGCGCTTCACTTCAGTCCGGGCCAGCCGAATGTCGGCCTCGGCCTCCGCAACTCTTGCCTTCGCCTCGGCAATCGAAGCCCGCATGTCGTCGGCCTTAAGAACGGCAATTACGTCGCCTTTGCGCACGCTGTCCTTCTCTGTGCAGGAAAATTTTTGCAGCGTTCCAGCCAGCTCGCTGGCTACGGAAACCTCTGCCCCGGGATAGGCGACCACTCGGCCTTCGGCGGTAATGTACTCGGATATTTGCTTAGCCGGTAACGCCGGAGCGTTCCGCGCCTTTGAGGCATCCTTGCTCGATGTTGAATCCCGTTCCGATATAAAGGAAAAGCCAGCCAGGATCGCGGCGCAGGTCGCCAATATAAAGAAATAGAAAAGTTTTGCTTTCATACGCTCCTCTTACGCCGCCAGCAGGCCGTCCTGGATTTCCACCACGCGATCGGCGACTGCACGCACTTTCTGATCATGGGTAACGATGAGCAGCGCACGATCCTCCTGCTTGGCGAGCCTTCGAAATAGATCGAGGATCTGTTCGCCGATCTGCGTGTCCAGATTTGCGGTCGGCTCGTCCGCCAACAGCAGCGATGGATCGCCGGCGATCGCGCGGGCAATGGCGATCCGCTGTTTTTGCCCACCGGAAAGATCTCTGGGCAAAAAGTGCTTTCTTTCAGCAAGCCCGACGGCATCGAGTAGGTTTTCCGCCCTGCCATGGGCGACTTTTCCCTTGATTCCCTTAATGTTCAACGCAAATTCGATGTTTTCCAGTGCCGTCAAGGCCGGGAAAAGATTAAATTGCTGGAACACAAAGCCGATGCACCTTCTGCGTACGGTCGGCAATAGGCCGGGGTGGCGTACGTTAATTTCCTCATCGTTAATGATGAGACGTCCGCTGCTCGGCGTCAGGATACAGCCGGCAATCGACAGGAACGTGGTCTTGCCCGAACCCGAGCGGCCTTCCATCACGACGATCTCTCCCCGCACGAGCGATAAAGAAATGCCCTTCAGCACGGCGACGGATTCACTGCCCTCGCGGAAGGTTTTAGTAATTTCCTGCGCCGCCAGAATGGTCTTCATGAATCAGCTACGAAACACGATCGCCGGATCGATGCCGGCGGCCTTGCGAAACGAAACCGCGGCGGCCGAAAGACAAAGCAAGATCGAGCCGACGAACACGATAGCCACCATTTGCGGGGGAATGACGAGCTTCAATCCCATGCCGTAGACCAGATGTCGGATAACAAACGCCAGTAGAGCGCCCGCTGCGAAACCGAGCAGCGCCGCAATCAGGGCTTGCTTTCCGATGATCCGATAGATATCCCGATTACTGCCGCCTATGGCCTTGACGGTACCGTATTCCTTGATGTGCTCCATGGTCGAGGTATAAAGGGTCTGCGTCACCACCACGACACCGACGAGAATACCGAGAAACACCGTTAGATACATATTCAGGCCGAGACCGGTACTCTCCACCCAATAGCGTTCCGAGCGATCCGCCCAGTCGGCAACTGTGTAGACGTCATTGAAAGGTAACCGGCGCTGGATTTCCTTGCGTGCGGCTTCAACATCGGCGCCATGCTCCAGCTTCACGACGATGTAACTGGTGCGCCCGTTGAAGTTGTTAGGATCCAGTATCTGCGCCAAATGATAATCCATGAAAGTCAATGGCGTCGTCGTGAACGACAGAGCATCCTGCGTGCGCCCGATGATTTTCAGGCGGCGGTCCTGCACCTCACGATAATCGCCTACGCGGAAAGCACCGAAGCGCCGGGTCGCGGACTGATCCATGAACAGATAATCGCCGCGTTTCAGATCGTCTAGATCGCCTTCGCTGATGCGCCAGGGAAATTGCCAGGCTTTGAAGTTCTCCATGGCATATACCTCTGTCGTCTCACGAGCGCCGCTGGGCAAGGTCATGAACATATAAAACACAATCAGGTTGTCGGCGCGCACTACCTGCTGTAGCGAGCGTACTCGCTGCACGTAAATCTCCGGAAAGCTGTTGGCGAAATCGATATTGGGCGTGTTCTTCGGGGTAATCCACAAATCCGCATCGAGATTGCGGATGGTAACCGAGGCGTTACCCAGGAGCCCGAAAAAAAGCCCTAATTGCACGAACACTAGGGTCACGGCGAAGGCGACGCCCGATACGGTGATCAAGAAGCGAAGCTTGTCATGTAAAAGGGTTTTCAGTGCCAAATCAACCATCAATTGATTCCTTGCAGGGTCCGTGGACCACTCGGTCAGGCTTGTCTGTAGGGCAGGTAGATCGCGGTAGTCGAATAGCCAGCGCCATTGGCGATTTGACGCGAGGGTCACCGCACTCTAGTTGCGCGCTGCTAACTCGCGCGCCGTATTCGGTGGACTGATGCGAGCGTCCCTTGACCCAGGCGAGGGTATATATCTTCAGACGTCACGTAATAGATACAGTTTTGTAGCCATCGTTAACTATCAACAGCGTTAAGTCTAGTCAGCTAAACAGTATTTGTAAGCCCTCGCTGTGACTGATCATCATAACAGATTTACCCCTTGGCGAGGCCGAAGCGGTGTAGATTCAGTACAGATCAACTGGATCGACGTCCACAGACCAGCGCACCCTACGTATCTCCTTTAGGGTGGAAAATTGCGCTAACAAGCGCCCCAACAGAACGTGTAAGTGCGCTCGGTGATTGCATTGCAGCAGTAGTTGATAATGGTAGCGGCCCGCCTGCCGCGCCATCGGCGCAGGAACGGGACCCAGTACATCGATGTGGCGTCGGGGAAGACCCTGAATCAGGGTTTTTGTGCGCTGCAGGAACCGCTTGGGCGCTTCCTGCATCCCTGCTTCGGCCCGCAATAGCGCTTGATAACTGTACGGAGGCAAATTGGCGGTCTTTCTTTCAGCCAGCGCAGCCTTGGCAAAACTTGGATAGCCTTTTTCTAGCAACAGCCGCAAAAGCGGATGGTCCGGGTGGCGAGTCTGCAAGACCACCGTTCCAGGCTTATCTTCGCGGCCCGCGCGTCCGGCAACCTGGATGATTTGCTGCGCCATCCGCTCGTGCGCGCGGTAATCGACGCTATATAGGGCGGCATCGACGTCGAGGATACCCACTAAGGTGACGTGCGGAAAATGATGGCCCTTGGTCAGCATCTGTGTTCCCAGCAAGATGTCGACCGTGCCGGCGTGGGTCCTGCCGAGGGCATCTTCGAGACTGCCTTTGCGCCGCGTACTGTCGCGGTCGACGCGAGCCAGTCTGGCCTCCGGGAACAGCCGGCTCACCGCCTGCTGGACCCGCTCGGTGCCGAGTCCGAGCTGGTATAAATTCTCGGCCTGGCACAGGGCGCAATGTACTGGGAGCGCCTGCTCATAATCACAATGGTGGCAGCGCAGCCGCCTATCCCCCGCGTGCACCACCAGATTAGCATCACAGCGTCGGCACTGGGCGACCCAACCGCAGGCGTGACAAATCAGGATTGGCGCAAAACCGCGTCGGTTGAGAAACAGCAGCACCTGCTCTCCGCGCGCGAGCGTTTGAGCGGTCATCGCCAGGAGTCCCGCTGACAAGCCCTCATCCAGCGGTTGGTTACGCACATCGAGCAGCCGAAAAACCGGCGGTCGGGCGTGACCTGCGCGGTCCGGCAAGAACAGCGGCTGATAGCGCAGGCGCGCGGCGTTGTAATAGCTCTCCAAGGAAGGCGTAGCGGAACCCAACAGCACCGGGATATGCAGCCGCTGTGCGCGAATCACCGCGACGTCGCGAGCGGAGAAGCGAAAGCCCTCCTGTTGTTTGAATGCGACATCATGCTCTTCGTCCAGTATGATCAAGCCAGGCTTCCTCATCGGTGTGAATACGGCCGAGCGCGTGCCGAGCAGTACGGAGGCTTCGCCACACTGCATTCTGAGCCAGGCGCGACAGCGCTCGGCGTCGCTCAAGCCCGAGTGGAAAACCGCTACAGAGACTGCAAAGCGCTCGCGAAAGCGCGCTTCCAGTTGTCGCATCAGACTGATTTCGGGCAGCAGTACGATGGCTTGCTCGCCGCGATCCAGCACGGTCTGGACGAGCCGCGTATAAACCTCGGTTTTGCCGCTCCCGGTCACCCCTTCCAGCAGGAATGCCCGATAAGCGCCAAATGCCGCGCTGACCGATGCAACGGCGCTCATCTGCGCGGCGTTCAGTTGGATTTCTGGCTGATGCGGAGCGGCCTTTTCGCCCACTTGGCCCATGGCCTGCTCGACGATACGGATCAATCCTTTCTTGTGCAGACTCGTCACAACCGGCCGCCAGTTCCATTCCAGTGTTGCAAGAGCAGCGACCGAGAGGCCTTGACTCTGCCGGCGCAGCATAGCCAACAGCCAGGCCTGCCTGGGCGCGCGCTGAAATTGATCGGCCGCCGCCAAATGACCCGTATCGGTGAGCAAAAGAGTTTTTTCGCGTTGGAGCACTGCGCACCCCCCTCTGCGCAGCAAACTCGGAAATGCCGTATTGATCACTTCACCGATAGGATGGTGATAATATCGGCTAAGCCAGCGCAGAAGCTCCAAATCAGCCTTGGAAAGCAGCGGGCGGGCGTCCAGGATGGCGGTCGCAGGTTTCAGCCCGGTCAGCGGGACATCCGTCGTGTCGGAGGTTTCGAGCAGGTAGGCGACTTTATGGTGGCGTCCGAACGGCACCTTCACCCGTACCCCAGGCTCGGCCGTTAAGTCTTCTGCATTATCCGGTAACAGATAATCAAACGTTCTCTGGACAGGTACCGGCACGGCCACCCTTAGTATTCTAAGCATTCTTTAAAAAGCGGAAATAAATATAAGCTGCAAGCAAAATTGTTTAGTGCAGCTTCTTAAACGTTTGGTGTGATCCCGGGTTTACCAATCGATCAAATCGACGAATGCCAAACGGGGCCGGCCGAGTTGCTGATTCAGCCACACGCAAAAATTATGCAGGGCCATCTTGGCAGCGAGTCG
>CADDZF010000011.1 GCA_902812445.1 Methylococcaceae bacterium
GCATACAGCAGGCATCGACGATCTTGTCGTCGAACTCGATTTCCGGATATTCCTGTGCGATGTCCCGTCCGATCTCCAGAAACAGACCGGAAGTGGCTTTGAGGATGTTCGCCTTGTGGACTAAAGTCACTTTCTTGCGCCGTGCCCGCTTGGCGTATTCAAAGGCATACTCGATGATTCGTTGCGAGCCTTTCCGGGTTATGACCGCGATGCTCTCGGCGGCGATTTTCTCGCCGTCCACTTGAATGAAATGCTCGATGCCGGAATACAGCCCTTCGGTGTTTTCCCGGATCGTCACCATATTGACGTTGCGGTAAGGCGTGGCCGTGCCCTCGAATGAAATCGCCGGTCGGACATTGGCATATAGATTAAACGTTTTGCGTAAGCTCACGTTGACGCTGCGATAACCTCCGCCTATTGGCGTGGTGAGCGGTCCTTTGAAACAAATCCGGTTGCGGCGGATCGAATCGAGGGTCTGTTCAGGCAACGGATTGGCGTGCCTTTCGACGGCCGCCATGCCGGCAATCTGTCTGTCCCAGTCGACCTTGACGCCAGCCGCTTCGATGACGTTGAGGGCGGCATCGATGATGGCGGGGCCGATGCCATCGCCAGGGATGAGAGTAATTTTATGCATACAGACACCTTGAATGGGAAGTCATTGTCGAGCTCAGCCGCTATCCTAACGCCGCTGGGACGCAACCGCCATAGCAAATCCGTGCCGGGCGTTATTCATGTGGCGGCTTGATCGACGCGCTGTCGAACTGCGCAAACCACTGTCCCGCGCCAGCCGGCGAGGTCGGATCGTAATATAGGGAGCGCAGCTTGAGACAACCGGCAGGTCCCAGCTCCGGACCCGGCAGTACAGTGCGGAAATCGGCGCCGCCCAAGAGCTGATGGGTGATGGTCTGGAAAAGCCGCCCCAACTGCCCGTCTCTGACCATAGTGTCGAGCATACTAGGGCCCGCCAGCAGGTAGATGCTCCGATAGCCCAAATCGCCCAGCTTGCGGACCAGGGGCGCGCCCTCGACCATGCGGTCTCGTCCCGCCAATATCACGTCATAACCTTCACTGCGCCAATACTCCAACCGCGCAGGATCAGCGTTCCGTCCGGTCGCAATGTAACACGCCTGGCCATTTTCGCGGATGGACGGCGGCATCGGAAAATCCAGGCTGGCGCTGGCGATGACCACCGCCGGCTGCGGCGTGAGCCCCTCAGTTTTACGCCATTCGGCCAAATCCCGCGATTCAGCGTCCAGGCCGAGCTGCAAAACGTTGCCCAAATCCTTGTCGGCCAACGCGCGCAGGTAGCCGCCGTGCGTGATCAGACAATCGGCCTGCGCCTCCAGTTCGAGAAACAAGCGAAAGTCATGAGGCGAGGTCAGGCTCTTGGGTAGATACGTTTTGCCGGTGGCGGGATCTTCCAGCGCGATGCGCCCATCCAGGCTGGCCACGAAATTGGCGTAGACGAAAGGCGATTTGCGAGTACCCAAACGATGCAAGCGCTGCCCGAGATAGAGACCTTGCAAAGACACTTCTGCAAAAGGCGGCGGATAAAGACGGAGTATCGGTTCGGTCATGGCGTTCATGAATGGAAACATGCCTGCGGCGTAAAGCAGGTAGACTTATTTAACTTCATGCGGGGCGGAAGATAAAGGCTGTCGTGCCGCCGGATGCGACAGTCGGTGGCCGCGATCCGCCCGTGGATTATCGCTCGCTCGCACGCCGTCGAGCGCTTCGATGCGCGTCCTGCTCTGCATATTTCTGGTCATTTTCTCGGCTAGCGGATCCTTCTAACTAACCGCGCGCTGCTCCATCCGTCAACATAGATGCCGCGTGATGCGCCGCGCCGAGCAGCGCGGTGTGCGGATTCAAGGCTACTTTGACCGGCAGACCGCTAAGCAGGCCGCTAAACCGGCCTTTGTTGCGAAAGCCGAGCATGAACGCACCATCCTCCAGCGCCGGAAGAATTTTTGGCGCGATGCCGCCGCCTACGAGAACGCCGCCTCTGGCGAGACATTTGAGCGCCAGATTGCCGGCTTCAGCGCCATAAATGCGTGCGAACAGGCTCAGCGCCTCCTGGCAGAGCTTGTCTTGCCGTTCCAGACCATGCTGGCTGATCACCCGAGCCGGATCATCGACGCTGCACAGAAGCTCGCGTACCGCTAGACCTTCGGGTGCGTAATCACTGTCGCGTAAATATCGATAAATATTGACCAGTCCGGCACCGGAGAGGATCCGTTCATAGCTGACATGGCCTCGGAATGCGTTGCGCAGGTAAACCAGCAAACCATCCTCCGCGGCATCATTCGGCGCGAAGTCGCTGTGACCTCCCTCCGTGGCGATCACATGATAGCGCTCGCGATCCCAATAGAGTACGGCTTCACCCAGCCCAGTGCCGGCGGCGATGACTGCCATATTGCCGATGCCGCCCGGCTGCGCTTCCGGATTCAGATGGGCAAATTCCTCCGGAGCGAGGCTCAGCATACCGAGCGCGGCGACCTCTAGATCGTTCAGCAAACTGACCGGGCAGGCGGTCAGTGCCGACAACCGCGCCTCCTCGACTGTCCACGGTAAATTGGTTACCTCGCCGCGACCCTCCGCGACCGGGCCCGCGATGCCGAAGCAAGCCGCGGCGATCGGCTTGGCCTGCTGGCGCAGGTACCCGGCGACGATTTCTTCCAGCGTATCGTATGCAGCGCTGGCATAACTGGTTTGCCGAATGCAGTACAACCCGGCAGGCGATAGCGCATACAGGCCGAGTATGGTTTTCGTTCCACCGATATCGCCCGCCAGTATCATTCCGCGTCCTTAAGTAGCGAGAACCTCAGTAAGACAGATATTCGTTGAATTTTTCTGCCTTGCCTTTCCGGTCGAAGGCCAGTACCGTAAACGGATCTTTTCTGTCGCCCATCTCCATGCCCGGGCTACCAGTCGGCATGCCGGGTACGGCAATTCCGGCGACAGTCGACCTACTCTGCAGCAGCTTGCCGATATCGTCGGCTGGCACGTGACCTTCGATTACATAGCCGTTGATCACAGCGGTATGGCATGAAGCGAGACTTTCAGGTACGCCGAGCGCAAGCTTGGTTTCTGTCACCCTATTGGTTGGTATCTCGGTGACAGAGAAATTGCGCTTTTTCAGATAGTCCATCCATTTGCCACAGCAGTCACACGTCGGACTGCGATAGACGGTAATCTTAAGCCGCCCGTCAGAGACCGCGGTCTCGTTCCGGACCCTCTCCTCGGCATGTGCCGATGTAGCCAGCAGGGCAACCAACACACTCATCGTCACGATTTTCATAAGCTAACCTCAACTGTGGCCATCATTCCCCTGCAGCGTCGCCACGATCGTGCGCGCGCCCCCGCGATCACGGTGCTCTCCCAGATATATTCCCTGCCAGGTGCCCAACAGCAGTCGGCCGTGAGCGATGGGGATCGTCAGGCTTGATCCCAGAAGGCAGCACTTGACATGAGCAGGCATATCATCGTCGCCTTCCTGAATATGGGTAAAGTAAGCGGCGCCCTGCGGCACCGATTCATCGAAATAAGCCGCTAAATCTCGCCGCACGCCGGGATCGGCATTCTCGTTGATGACGAGGGAGGCCGAGGTATGCTGAATGAAAAAATGAGCCAGTCCGATACCTATGCCGGCGAGCTCAGACAAGTGGCCGAGAAGCTCATCGGTGATGAGGTGAAACCCACGCGATCGCGCTCGCAGTACGATTTGCTTTTGTAACCACATTTCTCTCGCACCTCAAGGTTTAGGATCGCTTGCTTTACTACCCGTCAATCGACGAAACTTAAGCAAGCTTTGCGCCTTCGCCGCTGGATATGACAAGCGCGTAAGCCTATATTGGCGGCGGTAAATTTGACCGCTTACGGTAAAGGTTACCTTATTTCTATCGCATCAACGTGCGGAATTATATCGAGAGATCGTTTGGGATAACGGCGAGCCTGGCTTTATCAGACGAGCCGAGCTGGCATGAGAACCCGCGATGTTCCAAAGACGACTTGAGTTTATCAGTACCTGAACGGGAGTTTAACGATGTATGGCGAAAATGTGATTGCGACGCTGAATAGCCTCATTGAAAACTGTAAAGACGGTGAGCACGGTTTTCGTACCTGTGCTGAGGACATCAGCAATTTGGAGCTCAAGAGCCTGTTCGAAAATCGCGCAGAAGGTTGTGCAAAAGGCGCGCGCGAATTGCAGGACGAAGTGCGCCGCTTGGGTGGCGAGCCTAAGGATGGCGGCAGCACGTCCGGCGCGCTACATCGCGTCTGGGTCGATATCAAGTCCGCCGTCACCGGAAAGGACGATGAAAGTATTTTGACCGAACTGGAACGCGGTGAAGACGTTGCCGTCAGCCGCTACCGCAGCGCACTGGAACAGGGCTTGCCGCCCGATATTCGCGCTCTGATCGAACGTCAGCTGCAGGGTGCCATCCGAAACCACGACGAAATTCGTAACTTGCGCGATCGTTATCGCCAAGGGCAAACGGTTTGACCACCATAAACAGGATGGCTATGGGTGCAAAATATGCGACAGCTTTATGCCTGATTTTGTCTCTGACCGCGCAGGCGGAGGAAATCGGCTGCGTCTCGACGACCTTCAGGTTCATCGGCGCTAACGACAAAGTTTGTGTCGAAGCGTTCGATGACCCGAAGGTGCCGGGCGTTTCCTGCCATATCAGTCAAGCGCGGACGGGCGGCGTTAAGGGCCCTTTGGGACTGGCCGAGGATCCGTCCCGCTTTGCGATCGCATGCCGCCAAGTTGGACCCATCGCTTTGCCCAACAACCTACCCAAACAGGAGAGCGTCTTCAGTGAAGACACTTCGCTTTTCTTCAAAGAAACCACCGTCTTCCGCCTATACGATCAGAAAAGGAACACGCTGGTCTATACCGCCATCAGCAGAAAGATTATCGAGGGATCGCCGATGAATTCCATTTCAACCGTACCGATCATGCGCTGGGATGGGCGCTAGCAGCGATGCGGAGGACGGCCCGGATGCATGGAGCAAGGCCCTGGCTGGATGCGATGCTGGCCGCTCGCAGGCCTGTCGCGTGATCACAAGGAGCTTGCTCGGTCGGCCTTGCTTCTCGATCGATTTGCTGTCACGGTGAGATCCGAGTCGCTTGGAGCAGCGCCTATAAACTCCGGCATGCGTGTCGCTCTCGTGGGGGCCCTGCCAGGTCAAAGTGTGGTTCGGCTTGCAAGTACCGTAACCCCTTAGCGACCAGCGCCTACCACCTCATCGATCCGACTGCCGAAACGCAAAAACTCGACTCCGCTCACGCTTTCGAACGCGTTTGCCATCAAGCCTCGTTAACCGCCCGGCTCGCCTTTTTCCGCTCGTGCTCCTGCAGCAGTTTCTTCCTGAGCCGGATGGTTTGCGGCATGACTTCGACCAACTCATCATCGTCGATGAATTCGAGCGCCTGCTCCAGGCTGAGTCTGACAGCGGGCGTCAGCAGGATGTTTTCATCGCTCCCTGCGGCGCGGATATTAGTGAGCTGCTTGGCCTTGGTCGGATTGACTACCAGATCGTTGGAGCGGGAATGAATGCCGACGATCATGCCTGCATAGACTTCATTGCCGTGCTCCAGGAATAAACGCCCGCGCTCCTGCAGGTTGAACAAGGCAAAGGCCAGCGCCTTGCCCGCCGTATTGGAAATCAGTACGCCGTTGACGCGCTGGCCTATATCGCCCTTCTTTACCGGCCCGTAATGGTCGAATACATGGTAGATAAGACCGGTACCGGACGTCGAGGTCATGAATTCGGTCTGAAAACCGATCAGCCCACGTGACGGCATGATGTACTCCAGTCTGACGCGGCCCTTGCCATCCGGCACCATGTCCCGCATCTCGCCCCTGCGCTCGCCCAGTTTTTCCATAATCGAGCCCTGGTGTCCCTCTTCGACCTCGATGGTGAGGAACTCGTAAGGCTCGCAAAGTTCGCCATCAATCTCCTTGATGATCACTTCGGGTCTCGAAACGCCCAACTCATAGCCTTCCCGCCGCATGTTTTCGATGAGGATGGAAAGGTGCAGCTCGCCACGTCCGGACACCTTGAACCGGTCCGGGTCGGCAGTGTCCTCCACGCGCAAGGCCACGTTGTGTTTGAGCTCCCGCTGCAGCCGTTCGCGGATCTGGCGCGACGTGAGGAACTTCCCCTCCCGGCCTGCGAAAGGTGAATTATTGACCTGGAACGTCATGCTGACGGTCGGCTCGTCGACGCTCAAGGGCGGCAGTGCCGCGGGACAATCGATAGCGCACAGCGTGTCGGAGATGTCGAGCGTCTCAACACCGGTAAACGCGATGATCGCCCCGGCCTCCGCATCAGGCACTTCAACCCGCTCCAGCCCATGGAAGCCGAAGATTTGGAGGATGCGCGCATTGCGCTGCTGTCCGTTGCGATTGACCACCACGACCGGTGAATTGGTCTTGATTTTGCCGCGCTGGATGCGGCCGATGCCGATGACGCCCACGTAGGAGCTGTAGTCGAGGCTACTCACTTGCATTTGAAAAGGTCCGTTCGGATCCACGCGCGGCGGGTGAACCTTGTCGACGATGGTTTGGAACAGCGGCGTCATGTCGCCGCTCGCGACTCCGGCATCCAGGCCGGCATAGCCGTTCAAGGCCGATGCGTAAATCACCGGAAAATCGAGTTGCTCTTCGGTAGCGCCGAGCCGGTCGAACAGGTCGAATGTCTGGTTGAGCACCCAGTGCGCACGCGCGCCGGGTCGGTCGATCTTGTTGATGACTACGATGGGATGCAGACCTAAGGCGAACGCTTTCTGAGTGACAAAGCGAGTCTGCGGCATCGGTCCGTCCACGGCATCGACCAGCAACAGCACCGAGTCCACCATTGACAGCACGCGCTCGACTTCACCACCAAAATCGGCGTGTCCCGGCGTGTCGACGATGTTGATGTGGTAGGTATTCCAGTTGATGGCGGTATTCTTGGCCAGAATGGTGATGCCGCGCTCCTTTTCCAGCGCGTTGGAGTCCATGACCCGCTCTTCGACTTTTTCGTGGGCGGCAAAGGTGCCGGACTGCTGCAACAGTTTGTCGACTAGCGTAGTTTTGCCGTGGTCGACGTGGGCGATGATGGCGATATTGCGGAGCTTTTCTATCATACGAGCGAGCTATCGTTGTTCCGTAAAAATGTCATAGATCCTGCGAGCGTGGATGCTTGCTGCTACGTGCCTTTAAGGTGAGCTTGTCATCCGGCTGGCTCGATCGATCGGACGATCGGCCCTATTCACGTCGAGATCAAGCGGTTTAACCGTCTTCCCGCTCTTCGAGGTGAGACCAGTAACCCCAGTCCTTCCCACGCCAGCGAGTAGGCATCAGATCGAAATACAGCAGCAGGCAGCGAACTATCGAGTGGGCCGTTTTACGCCAGAGGCCGCGCTGAAGCCGTCGGTGATCGCTGGCGTAGACCTTGAGATCACCAGCGAAGGCGATGCGGTAACCTGCGCGCTTGATCCGCCACACTAGCTCCGAATCTTCGTTGCACACCAACTGCAAATCGAAGCCGCCCGCGCCGGCGATCGCCCGACGTTGCACTAGCATGTTCGAGCCGGTAGCTGCAGGAATGCCGAACCGGTGGCATGCGCGCTGGCCAAAGGCAAAAACGTAATAATACCACGCATAGCGATCTTTGGAGAGCTTTGGACCATAAACTGCATCATACGCCGCATATTTCCTGAGCGCATCGAAATACCCGCGTGGAAAAACGACGTCCGCATCGGTAAACAGCAGCCAGTTGGTTTTTACCAGCTTCCAACCGATCTGCCGCGCCTCGGCGATCGAACTCTTCAGGTGCAGCACCCAAGTACGGGCTGGACGCAGCTCGAGAATCAACTTCGATGTTCCATCATCGCTTGCATCGACGACGATGAGCGAGACTGAATCCGGCAGCGAATTGAGGAAGCGTGGGATATTCTTCTTTTCATTTCGCGTGGGTACGACGATCGTGATATCTTCGATTTTCATACTGCAAATCCACTCAAGTCCGCTACCGGTTGAGCAAAGCAAATAGCAATATCACAGATGTATTGCAGTATGAGGAATACTAAGACCGCTCGGCGATCGGGCGAAGTCTATTTCAGCTCTGCTCCCACGGCAGCCCATGAAAGCGCCAGCCGCCCAGGGTATTGCGATGCTTTTCTGCATCCAGCGGACCTTCGAATCCTTCCTCGACATTAATAAGATGGGTGTAACCGGCTGCGGCGAGCGCCGCGGCGGCATCGAAGGAACGCTGTCCGCTCCGGCAGAGCAGGTAAACCGGTGTGCTCTTGTCTGGAATTGCCTCGCTCACGCGTGCGACAAAGTGGGCATTCACTTCCCAGAGGGGCGCTTCCTTCCAGGGAATATTGATAGCACCGGTCGGATGACCGACATATGCGAATTCGACGCTCGCGCGTACGTCGAGCAACAATGCGCTCGGTGTCGCCTGCATCGACTCCCAGGCTTCCCTGGGCCTTAGCCTTTTTATCTGTGACATAATCCACCCGTGATCCCGTTTTGGTAAAGTCTCAAACTCGCTGCCCCACCAGCATCGCCTGGTTACGAAAACCTTTGGATTGATCGCCGATAACGCCTTCTTCCCGATACACACGCAGACGCAGAGCGGCGAACAGCGCCAAGAGTTCATTCTCCGCCAGCCGGTAAGCCGGATTCTTCGGTCCGCTCTCGGTTACCTTTTCGCGGGTAAAGGTCTGATAAAACAATAATCCGCCTGGCCGCAAAAGTTGCATGATAGGACCGGCCAGAGCACGTTCTAGGAAGCGGCAGACGACGATCACATCGAAGCTCTGCGGCGGTAACACCATGGCATTGACGTCTCGCACCTCCGCCCGCAGCGGGACTCCCATGCTCAGCGCCCGCGTTTTCAGCTTGTCGATCGCGACCGGCGAAATATCGAAGGCGTGCGTCGCAAGACCCTGACGCGCCAGCAACAACGCATTGCCACCGAGTCCACAGGCGAAATCGAGCGCCACGCCCATGGACGGCAGCAAATGCGCATTTTCAGAGAGCACGCGGGCAGGTTGCGGACACGCCTCATCATCTGTATAGGCCCTATCCCATTTTGTCCTATCATTCGAAGGTTCCGCCATTGCTGTGTCCCGGTTGCCGTGGTCGACTCGACCGCCCGCTCGAGGAATCGCTATGCCGCGCGCGCTTCGACTTGAAACATTCTTTCCACGATCGGAATGAGTTTTTTATCGAGCAAAAACATGATGACGTGGTCGCCTTCCTCTATGATGGTGTCGTGGTGCACCTGGATGACTTGCTCGCCACGTACCAGAGCACCCATCACCACGCCCGGTGGCATTTTGATGCGATCGATGCGTTGCCCCACCACCTTAGACGTTGCCCGATCCCCATGCGCGATCGCCTCGATTGCCTCCGCCGCGCCGCGCCGCAAGGAATGAACCTGCACCACGTCACCACGCCTGACATGCCGGAGCAAGCTGCCTATCGTTGCCTGTTGTGGCAGGATGACCATATCCACTAGATTACTCTCCACCAAGTCGGCGTAGGCGCTGCGATTGATCAGACTGATGACGCGACGGGCGCCGAGCCGTTTGGCCAGCATGGCGGAGAGAATATTGGCTTCATCGTCGTTCGTGATGGCGCAGAATACGTCGGTGTTTTCAATGCTTTCGCTGATCAAAAGATCTTCATCCGAGGCATCGCCCTGCAGCACCACCGTATTGGTTAGCTCAGTGGCAATCTTCTTCGCCCGCTCGGGGTTTTTTTCGATAACTTTTACCTGAAAGCGGTACTCCAGCGCCTGTGCGACTCGTTTTCCGATATGCCCGCCGCCGGCGAACAGCAGTCGTTTATAGGGCTTGTCAAGCTTGCGCAACTCGGCGATGACGGCCTGGATTTCCGCGCTGGAGGCGATGAAAAACACTTCATCGTCCGTCTCAATGATCATTTTGCCATGTGGAACGATCGACTGTCCCTTGCGAAAAATGGCGGTGATGCGTGCGTGCACGTTCGGCATGTGCTGGTGCAATTCCTTAATTTCCCGTCCGACCAAAGGACCTCCGGTGAGGGCTCGTACGGAGACCAGACGCACCCTGCCGTCGGCAAAATCCAGCACCTGAGAGGCGCCAGGATATTCCAGCAGGCGTTCGATGAATTTGGTGACGATTTGCTCGGGGCTGATCACGACATCGATGGGAATGGCATCGCTGGCAAAGATCTGTGGGTAATTGAGATATTCGATGGCGCGCACGCGGGCGATCTTTTTAGGTATTTTGAACAGCGTGCAGGCGATCTGGCAGGCTAGCATATTGGTCTCATCGTCGCTGGTCACTGCGATCAGCATGTCCGCATCCTCCGCGCCGGCTTTTTGCAGCACGATCGGATGGGCTGCGTTACCCTGCACGGTCGCGATGTCGAAACGGTCCTGCAAATCGTTCAGCAGCGAGATTTCTTTGTCTACCACGACGATGTCATTCGATTCGCTTGCCAGGCTCGCCAGAACGCTGGTTCCCACTTGGCCGGCGCCGAGGATGATGATTTTCATGCTGCTATATTTCCTGTCGGTAGCGTGCGTTTCGCGCTCATTAGCGCTTGTCCTTGAATTTAATACCCAGCAAGTTCAACTTCCGGTATAAGTGAGTGCGTTCAAGACCGATGGCAGACGATAGTTTCGCCACACTACCGGCGTATTTTTCCAGATGATACTCCAGGTAGGCCTTTTCAAATCGCTCGCGCGCTTCTTTCAGTGGCAGCTCGTAGAAGTCGTTTTGCTGACTTTTTATTTCGCCCAAAGCTTCCCCAAGCGAGGTCTTAACCTCATCCATCCCGATCTCGTCCCCGGTGCCCAGAATCAGCAGGCGCTGCACCAGGTTTTTGAGTTCCCGCACATTCCCGTGCCAGGCGTAATTGCGTAGAAAGTTCTGCACGGCGACGGGGAATCTCCTGAAGGAAAGTTTTTCCCGGCTGACGAAATAATCGACATAGAATCTCAGCAACTCAGGAACATCCTCGTTATGTTCTCGTAATGGCGGAATCTTCAGGGTCACCACATTGAGCAGATAATAAAGGTCCTTGCGGAACGTTGCGGCCCGAACCTCATCCTCCAGCGATCTTCGCGTGGAGGCGATGATGCGGACATCGACGCTGACCTGCTCGCTGCCGCCCACACGCAGGAAGGCCCGCGATTCCAGCGCGCTCAACAAGCGCAGTTGAGATTCGTCATCCATGTCGGTCACTTCGTCCAGAAACAACGTGCCGCCGTGAGCCTGCTCGAATAAGCCGTAATGAATCCGGTTGCCGTCTTCCCGGCCGAAAAATTCGATGGCGGCATAATCGGGCGCGATGGCGCCGAGCCCCACGTCGATAAAAGGCCCATCCCGCCGCGAACTGTTGGCGTGCAGATAGCGCGCGAAGGTTTCCTTGCCGGAGCCGGGTTCACCGACGAAAAGGACGCTGGCGTCGTGCTGAGCCAAGCGCTTGACCTGCTCTTTCAAGCGTTCGATGGCGGCGCTTTTGCCGATCGGTTCGACAAAGGTGTCGACCCGCCGCCGCAAGCCGATATTTTCACGCCGGAGCCTGGCATTCTCCAACGCCCGTTCGACCGTCAGCAGCAACTTGGCCAGCGAGATGGGCTTTTCCAGAAAGTCATACGCGCCGAGGCGGGTGGCCTCCACCGCGGTCTCCACGGTCGCATGGCCTGACATCATGACGACCGGACAATCCAATTGATTGCCTTCCATCCATTCTTTCAGCAGCGTGATGCCGTCCGCATCAGGCATCCAGATATCCAGCAGTATCAAATCAGGCCTGCGTTCGGCCCTCGCCTTGCGGGCCGCCGCAGCGTTTTCCGCGGTCGCCACCTGATATTCCTCGTCCTCGAGTATTTCCTGCAGCAGCTGGCGAATATCCGGCTCGTCGTCCACTACCAGCACATAGGCCTTTGTCATCCTTTTTGTCTCCTTTCTACTTTTGCCTGGGCGAGCGGATAATCCACCGTGGCGGGCAAGCGGATGATAAATCCGGCGCCTGTCTGCTGGCCGGTTTCGACCCAGATGGCGCCACCGTGCTCTTCAACGATTTTCTTGACGATGGCCAACCCCAAGCCGGTTCCTTTTGCCTTGGTCGTCACGTAGGGCTCGAAAATGCGGTCGGCCTGGTCGGATGCAATGCCAGGTCCGTTGTCGCGTATCGCGATCTCGACAAAGGGGTGATTGCCTTCCAGCACAGGGCGAGCCCTGATGATCATCGTTGCCGTGACGTCGGACTTGATGGCCTCGCGCGCGTTCTTGATGAGATTGTGCAGCACTTGGCGGATGCGCACCGGATCGGCCAATACGGCGGGTAGCTGGCTATCCAGTGACAGCTCGAATGCGATGCCCGCCGAGGGCGGATACAGCGCAACCACCTGTTCGATCAGCGAGGTCAGATCGGTATGTTGCAGCTGGACGATCGAGGGCTTGGCGTACTCGGAGAACGCATTGACCATGGTTTTCATGGCTTCTACCTGCTGGATGATGGTCTGGATCGCGCGGCCTAGCACGGCCGCATCTTCATCGCTCAGGCTTTTAGCCAGCTTGTGCTTGAGTCGCTCGGCCGATAGCTGTATCGGCGTCAGCGGATTTTTGATCTCGTGCGCAAGGCGCTGGGCGACTTCGCTCCAGGCCGCTTTCCGCTGTGCCTGAATCAGCGCCGTAACGTCGTCGAAAACCACCACGATGCCGACCCAATCGCCCTCTACGCTGAATAAAGGCGTTCCCCGGCATAATAATTCCTGCCGGCCGTTCGGGCCGTTGAATGGCAGTTCTTCCTGCCAGATAGCCTGGCCCTGAGCGACCTTCGCTGACACCATGTTCATCAGATCGGTCAGGCTGGGATTTAGATCGGCCAGCGCGGCGATCGGCTTGGCGAGGCACGCGCCAAGTTCGGTATGCAATATGGTGTCCGCGGCGTGATTGGCAGTATGCAGACACATCCGGGCATCGAAACTCATCACGCCGGAGGACAGATTCGCCAGTACCGTTTCAAGATAAGCGCGCTGCCGCTCGACCTCCTGCCGCGAGCGCTGCGCGTCGTCACGCGCTTGCGCGATTTTTTCGGTCATGGCATTGAAAGACTCGACCAGGAATCCCAGCTCGTCCCGGCTCTTGACCGGCAGACGCTGCTCATAATAGCCTTCGGCGACTGCGCGCGTACCCTTCGCCAAGTAGCGAACCGGCGCCACAATCCGGCGGATACTGAGGAACGCCGCCCAGATTGCGGCCAGCAAACTCAGCAGTAAAACCAGCGAGAGGGTCAAGGCGAAACTTGTCTTCAATGACCCTCGCAGGTAATTCAGCTCCTTGTAGTGAGCATAAGCTGACTCGACCGTACCGGCGAGGCGGCTGATTTTTTCCGGGATGGTATAAAGCGCCTGCAAGTAGAGCGCATCCTCAGCCGATATGGAAACCACGGCGCGCACCTGCAAGCCTTCATCGGGCGTGGGTTCGAGCCCCACATAGGATTTTCCTTGCTTGAGCTGCAACAGGATGCCTTCTCCGGGCAGGTCGGGAACGATAAAGCGAGGATTCACGCCGCTCGATGCGATAATGCGCGCTTGCCTGCCGAATACCGTGAGTTCGGCATCCTCCGAGCCTTCGCGCTGTTCCCCCAGCATGATGGCGGCCATCGGCTCCGAGAGATTTGCCAGACGGTCGGCCAGTTGCTCGGTTTGTTTCAACATCCGGCGCATGCGCTCGTCCAGGGCCGCCTGTCCCAGCTCGAGAGCGTCTTCCATGGCGCGGTCGATTTTCACGTCGAACCAGCTATCGATGCTCCGCTGCAAAAACTGCATGGAGTAATAGAAGACGATGGACGCCGGCGTTAAGGTCAGCAGGACGAATACGAATACCATGCGCGCCGTCAGCCGGGAACCCGCCGTGCGTCTCCGCAGCTGCTTAAGCAGCGAGTAAAGGTTGGCAACGATCAAGCCGAGTAACAGCGCCGAGCCGACCGTGTTGACCAGTAACAGCCAGGAGTACATCCTGCCCAGCTGGGAAGAATCCTGTGTCGCCGAGCTCATCAGATGAAGCGACAGTAAAATCGCCCCGAACAGCACCACGATGGATGGCGTAAGCGGCGGTTTCAGCTTACGAATGTCCATCTGAACCATCCGCTGTTGAGATACCATTTCGGCGTAAGATAGGCGGTAGGCCGCAATGGCAGAGGCAGCGCCTCTATGTTGAGCTGCACCGACATTTTCGCCAGGTATCTCTGCCCGCTGGGCATACGGTCTGCCTTGAGCACGGGTAGGTCACGCAGCGCGCTCAGCGTTTCCAGCATCGCCTGAAAACTGACGAAGTTCTTTTGCGTTCCGCTTTTCTCGTCCACCAGTTGAAATAACTTTCCTAACGAATGATATCGAATCTGGAGGCGCCACTTCGCCCTCGCCAAGGACTCATTCCACCAATAGGTACGCTCGCGTTCCACTTCGAACCTGACCACCAGCGTCAAAGGCACGCCGTTTTTCAGCGCATCGATGGCAGGTTCGCTAAAGCGGTAATCGATATCGGCATTCAAAACATAGTCGTCCTTCTTATGCAGCAACTCAGCGCGCAGCACCTGGAAACCGTACTCGGCGGCGAGCGCATTCGCTGCCAGCAACAGCCCGGCGAGAGCCGTCCAAAGGACTGCATCACGCATCATGCCGGCCGTTTACCAAGCCGGGCATAATAAAAGCCATCCATGCCGGATTGTCCTGTCAATATCTGCCGCCCGTGGCTGACATGCCGGCCGAAACCTTCCACGATCGGGAGTTCATCGGCATCGGCGTGAGCCTCCAGAAAGCTCGCGATTTGCTCTTCGTTCTCTGACCGCAGCACGGAACAGGTGGCATAGAGCAGCTGCCCGCCCGTCGCCAGCAGCGTCCATGCCGATTCCAACATCGTCCGCTGCAGCAGGCACAGGCCCATTATGTCCTCCGGGCGCCTCAGCAGCTTGATATCGGGATGCCGCCGGATGACGCCGGTCGCAGAACAAGGTGCATCCAGCAGGATGCGGTCGAACGGTTTACCGTCCCACCAGCTTGACGGCATCGTCATATCCGCCAACAATACATGCGTGCTCAGTCCGGCGCGCAAAAGGTTGCGGTTGAGCTTTTCCAGCCGCGCGGGTGCACTGTCCAGCGCAATCAATTCGCCGAGTCGCGGACAGATCTCCAGTAGATGCAGCGTTTTGCCGCCTGGCGCGGCGCAAGCATCCAGCACGCGCTGGCCGGGGTGGATATCCAGGAGCTGGCCGGCGAGTTGTGCGGCGACGTCCTGGACCGATACCCAAGCCGCGTGAAAACCGGGCAGGCGATCTACCGCCACCGCAGATTCCAGTATGATTGCGCTGTCACAGATGGGAGATGCGTGTGCCGGAATGCCGGCCCTTGCTAGCTGCAGCAGATAATCCTCCCGATCGCAGCGTAGCCGATTCACCCGGAGAGCCAGCGGCGGCGGTAGAGTGTTCTGCCGCAGGATGTCTGCATAGTCATCCGGCCAGCTGGCTCGGATCAGCCGGATCAACCAGGCCGGGTGCGCAAACCTAGCAGGCTCATCGCGTTCCGCCAGGGCATCGAAATGCGAGCGGTCGCGCTGATAGTTCCTCAGGATGGCATTCAAAAGAGCTTTCGCCCAGGGCTTGGACTTCGCTGCCGCCACGGTTTCGCATACCGCGGCATGAGGTTTGACGCGGGTATAGCCCAGCTGAAAGAGACCGATCAGCGCCAGCAGGTGAACGTCGAGCTGTTTGACTGGCTTGTGCAGCAGTTGCCCGAGAATGAAATCCAGTCGCGGATACCAGCGCAGCACGCCATAGGTCAGCGTCTGCACAAACGCGCGATCCTTTTCGCTCGGTAGCTGCTTGAGTGTGCTCTCCAGCACTCCTGTAAGCGATTTTCCCCCGCCGACCACCTGCCTCAATACATCTGCCGCCCGCGCGCGCGTATTCAAGTTCGGCAACCGAAGTGTGCGTCTTCGATAGGGTGCGCATTCAAGAATGCCTGCGCGGGCATGGGCTTGCCGCCAGGCAACTGAACTTCCAGCAGCCGGAGCACACCTGCGCCGGTGCTCACGTCCATCGTCCGGGTGCTTTCCAATAGATCGCCCGGCGCACCGACAGCGGCTTGCTCCAGCGCCTGCGCTTTCCAGATGCGCAGCGTTTTGCCGTGATAGCACGTCTCTGCAACCGGCCATGGATTGAACGCACGCACCGCGCGCTCCAGTTCGGCTGCAGACCTGGTCCAATCCAGCACAGCCTCTTGTTTGTCGACTTTGTGCGCATAGGTCGCTGCCGTTTCGTCTTGCCGTTCGTGCTTGATGGTGCCTGTTGCAATGGCAGGCAGCGTTTCCATCAGTGCTGCCGCGCCCAGATGGGCGAGCCGATTCTGCAAATCGCCCGCGGTCGCCGAAGCGAAGATCGGGCAGCTTACTTTATATAACATAGGTCCCGCATCCAGCCGCGGCTCGACCTGGATGATGGTGACTCCGGTCACGGTATCGCCGGCGAGTATGGCGCGCTGAATCGGGGCAGCTCCTCGCCAGCGCGGCAATAGTGATGCATGTATATTGATGCAGCCCAATGCAGGCGCCTGCAGCACGGCTTTCGGCAAAATCAATCCATAAGCCGCTATCACCATTAAATCTGCATTGAGCGCGTGCAGGCGTTCGAGTTCTTGCGGATTTTTTAGCGTTTCGGGCTGGTGTACCGGAGTACCTTGGCTTTGTGCCAGCACCTTGACCGGACTTGGCACAAGCTTACGGCCTCGGCCGGAAGGTCGGTCGGGCTGGCTATATACCGCACAGACGATATGCTCCGATGCTAACAGCGCCTTCAAGGTCGGAACAGCGAAATCCGGCGTTCCTGCAAATATGATTTTCATCCGAACCGATCCGGTGGCGTAGGTCCAGAAGGCTATGTGGCGAGAGCTGAATAAGCTAAACCCGGCGATGAATGGCAGCCGGATGCCTTTATTCCAGCTCCATGAAACCGGATATTTAAGAAAATACCCTCAGCTCGCCGCTGCCTTGTGCGCGGTGCCCGCTTGTTTTTGCTCCTTGCTGATTCTCTTGCGGATACGCTGGCGCTTTAAAGGGGACAGATAATCCACGAACAGCTTGCCCTCAAGGTGGTCGATCTCATGTTGAATGCACACGGCTAAAAGCCCCTCAGTCATCAGCTCGAACTGCCCACCGTCCCGGTTCAGCGCGCGTACGCTAATCCGTTCAGCTCGGCTGACTTTTTCGAATACTCCCGGCACCGACAAGCAACCCTCTTCCATCTCTTCCGCGCCGCTCTGTTCCAGAATTTCCGGATTGACCAGGCAGAGCGGCTCGTTCTTTTCTTCGGAAACATCGATGACGACGATTCTCTTCTGCACATTCACCTGAGTCGCAGCCAATCCCACCCCCGGAGCCGCGTACATCGTCTCGAGCATATCATCGATCAATCCTCTGACCGTATCGTCCACTGTTCTCACTGGCAGAGCCCGCTTGCGCAATCGACTATCAGGAAACTCGAGAATGGTTAACGTGGCCATTGTTTATCCTCAATCACCCTTGACCTGCAGTGCAAATTCTAACGTAATTCATCTAGACTTTGAATGCCATTTAGGGAGACCCGCCGATCGCCGAAAAGTTGCGCGGCTCAACGCGTGCTTCGACGACGCTGCATAGCTCCGACCCCAGCCTTTCCATCTTTGACGACCACCATGCGCACGATCAGCAGAGGAAACCACGTCAGGGTCTCTCGATTTCTTTCCGCGCTCCTGTTCCTCGTCTGCAGCCTTGCTGCCTCGGCCGCAGAAGTCGTTCTCAACTCCGATCGTCCTACCTACCATAGGGTGGTCAAGGGCGATACCTTATGGGCTATCGCCGGCCTGTTTCTACAGGAGCCCTGGAGATGGCCAGAAGTCTGGCAGCAAAATCCGCTCATCAAGAATCCTCATCTGATCTATCCTGGCGACGTCTTGGGCATGGATGACGTCAACGGCAAACCGCGAATCTATATCAAGACGGCCTCGGATCTCAGGTTGAGCCCTCAAATCAGGAGCAGTCCGATCGCCCAAGCCATACCCGCCATCCCGAGCGATGCCATCAAGCAATTCCTGACCAGTTCCCGTGTGGTCAGTCGGCAGCAGTTGCAGCAGGCGCCTTATGTCATCGATTTCGCCGGCGAACACGTCATCGGCGGCGCCGGGGACCGCACCTATGTTCGCGCCATCGCCAGCACCACGCATCGCAGCTTCACGGTATATCGACCCGGCATAGCATATAAGGACGGGGAGACAGGCGAAATACTGGGTTATCAAGCGCTTTATGTCGCCGATTCGCAGCTCGAGCGGCCAGGCGACCCGGCGATCCTGCAGCTCACCCGAGCCGTGCGTGAAACCCTCATTGGCGATCGCTTGCTGACGGCTGAAGCCGACAGCAGCCAGCTGTATTATTTGCCCCGGGCACCCGCCAAATTGATCAAAGGGCATATCATTAGCCTGATCGATGGCGTTTCCCAGATCGGACAATATCAGGTCGTGGTGATCGATAGAGGCAGCTACGATGGTCTTGCAACCGGGCATGTACTGGCCATCTATCAGTCCGGCCGCATCACGCGCGATATCATAAGTGGAACAACGGGGCAAACTATCAAGCTGCCGAATGAAAAAGCTGGCGTACTCCTGGTATTCCGGCCGTTCGAGCGCGTTAGTTACGGTTTGGTCATGGAGGCCAGCCGGGCGTTGCACGCGCTCGATATCGTTCAAACTCCTTGACCGGAAGCCATCATCATCGATTCCAGCGAACTCCGCTACTGGCTCGCTCTGCTACGCGCTCCGCGCGTGGGCTGTGTCCTGTTTAACAGGCTGCTGGACACGGTGGTTACTCCGAAGGCATTGTTTGCCGAATCAGCGGTTGTCTTGGCCAAACTGGCTCTTTCCGAACAAACCATTGCTTATGTCCAAAATCCCGATTGGCACACCGTCGATCAGGATCTAAAGTGGTTGCAACAACCTGATTGCCACTGCATTACCATTCGGGATGAGTCTTATCCCGTACTGCTGAAAGAAATCGCTGATCCGCCGCCGCTGCTCTTCATCCATGGCGATCCGGCCGCCCTGGCGGGCGTTCAGTTGGCTATCGTAGGCAGCCGCAACCCTTCTCCGAACGGATACCAGATCGCCTATGATTTCGCCCGATTCTTGGCACAGGCGGGGCTTTTCATCACGAGCGGCCTGGCTATCGGCATCGACGCGGCCAGCCATCGCGGAGCGCTCGCTAGTCAAGGTATTACCCTCGCGGTGGCCGGCACGGGCTTGGATAAGGTCTATCCCGCACACCACGCAAGCTTGGCTGACCTCATCGTCCAACGCCACGGCGCGCTCGTCTCCGAGCTTCCACTGGGCACCGTCCCGCGGGCCAATAACTTTCCGCGCCGCAATCGCCTGATCAGTGGTATGAGCGTGGGCACGCTGGTGGTGGAAGCAGCACTACGCAGCGGTTCACTGATCACGGCCCGCTTGGCGCTCGAGCAGGGCCGGGAAGTGTTCGCGATACCTGGCGCCATCAATAATCCGCTCGCTCGCGGCTGCCATGCGTTGATCAAGCAAGGCGCCCAATTGGCCGAAAGCAT
Organism: Methylococcaceae bacterium; assembly: GCA_902812445.1. GTDB lineage: Bacteria > Pseudomonadota > Gammaproteobacteria > Methylococcales > Methylococcaceae > CADDZF01. The sequence goes on from CADDZF010000011.1 coordinate 19,644, forward strand.
CGACGATATCTTGAGCGAAGTCGGCCACTTGGCTGCGGCTACAGCCGCTAGAGAGCCGACGCTGGCCAACGCGTCCCCGATCGACAAAGATCACCAGGATTTATTGAAATATATTGCGTATGCCCCCACCTCAGTGGATACTCTAGTAAAAGAGTCGGGGTACGCTCCCGAAGCCATTTCGTCTATGCTGTTGATATTGGAGTTGCAAGGTTACGTATTTTCCATGGCAGGAGGATGTTATTGCCGCAAAAAGTAGGGTTCGATAACGCAGAGTGACCCACCCGCCTGATCTCGCCGAGTAAATTACATGAAAGAAAACTTATTTGACGTCCTCATCTATCTTTTCGAAAACTATATGGACGAGGAATCCGAGCTGGTGCCCGACCCTGACGCCATACGCACGGAGCTTCTCGAAGCCGGTTTTCCACAGGGCGACATAACGAAGGCCTTTGACTGGCTCGAGTCGCTGGCCGAACAGCAAACGATTAGGACAGCCTCGCCGACGTTCAGGATTTTTTCCGGCCAGGAGGCCGCGAAACTGGATGTGGAATGCCGCGGATTTTTGCTTTCCCTGGAGCAGATGGGGATATTGACGCCCGCCTGCAGAGAGCTGGTCATCGACCGGGTGATGGCACTCAATGAAGAGAATATCTCGCTGGAAAATCTTAAGTGGGTCGTGCTGATGGTCTTGTTCAGCCAGCCGGATGAGGAAATTGCGTTTGCTAAAATGGAACACTTGGTCTATGAGAGCTTTCCGGATTATTTACATTGATCGCCTCGGCAGACATCCCGGCGAACACCCTCCGGTTTACCGTTAATATTACACCGCGCCGATAGTCTCGGGCGATCTGCAGACTCTCCCGGCCCTAAGCGCTTACGCGAAGGGATCTTAAAATCACTCATTACCGACATGCCGCTTCAATGAGCCATAACCTCGTTATCGTCGAATCGCCGGCAAAAGCCAAAACCATCGAAAAATACCTTGGGCCGGATTTTCACGTCTACGCTTCATACGGCCACGTGCGCGACCTCATCCCCAAGGAGGGCGCCGTGGATACCGAGCATGATTTCGCTATGAAATATGAGGTTATCGAGAAGAGCCAGAAACACTTTCAGGCGATTGCCAAGGCCGCGCAAAAAGCGGATGCGCTCTACCTTGCCACCGACCCGGATCGCGAAGGGGAAGCGATTTCCTGGCATTTGTACGAAATGCTGAAGGATATTCTCAAGAAAAAACCCGTACACCGGGTGATATTCCACGAAATTACCAAACGCGCCATTAGCGAAGCCATGGCCAACCCGAAGCAACTGTCAGCCGATCTGATCAATGCCCAGCAGGCGCGGCGCGCGCTGGACTACCTCGTTGGCTTTAAGCTTTCGCCTCTACTGTGGAAAAAGATTCGCCGAGGATTGTCCGCTGGGCGGGTGCAGAGTCCGGCATTGCGCATGCTGGTCGAGCGGGAAATCGAAATCGAGAATTTCAAATCCCAGGAATACTGGACCATCGAAGCGGCAGCCAGAGCGAATGCTCAGCCTTTTAAAGCCCGCCTGACTCATTACGAGAACGTCAAGCTGGAGCAGTTCAGCGTTACCAACGAGGCGCAGGCGAACGGAATTCGCGACGCGCTATTGGCAAAAGCAAACGGCCAACTGCTGGTCTCAAAAGTCGAAAAGAAGCAAAAAAAACGCAATCCCGCTCCCCCTTTTACCACCTCAACACTCCAGCAGGAAGCCGCGCGCAAGCTGAATTTTTCGACCAAGCGCACGATGGCCGTCGCGCAGCAACTTTACGAAGGCATCGCTCTCGGCGGCGAGACGGTAGGGCTTATCACTTATATGCGCTCGGATTCAGTCAACCTCGCACAGGAGGCAGTCCGCGAGCTGCGTGACCTGATCAAGGAGCGCTTCGGCAATGATAATCTGCCAGCTCAGCCGCGCGCCTACAAAACCAAGAGCAAAAATGCTCAAGAGGCGCATGAGGCGATTCGCCCGACTTCCGCGAGTCGTCTGCCCGATGCGGTAAAGCCCTACTTGTCCGCTGATCAATACAGGCTTTACAGCCTAATCTGGAAGCGTACCGTCGCCTGTCAAATGATTCACGCTACCATCGATACGGTTTCAGTGGACTTGACCTGCGGCGAGGAGAATCGTTTCCGCGCTTCCGGATCGACAGTTATCCATCCGGGTTTCATGGCGATCTACCTCGAAGGTAAAGACGACGCTCGGGAGAGCGATGGGGATGAGGCTCTATTGCCGCCGCTCAAGGAAGGCCAGGCGGTAGCCCTGGATGATATCATTCCGGGACAACATTATACCGAACCGCCACCACGCTATACCGAAGCCAGTCTGGTGAAATCGCTGGAAGAATATGGCATCGGGCGCCCTTCCACCTACGTGGCCATCATTTCTACATTGCAGCAGCGGGACTACGCCATCCTGGAAAACAAGCGCTTTTTCCCGACGGATGTCGGGCGCATCGTCAACAAATTTTTGACCGAGCATTTCAACCAGTACGTGGATTATCACTTTACCGCCAATCTGGAGGATGATCTTGATGCGGTCTCTCGCGGCGAGAAGAACTGGATTCCGTTGATGCACGAATTCTGGGGCCCTTTCAGCACCCTCATCGAAGAGAAGGATGAAAGTCTCAAGCGCAAGGACGTAACGCATGAGAGTCTGGACGAAGCATGCCCTGAATGCGGCGCCCAGCTCTCTATTCGGCTGGGCAGAAACGGGCGATTCGTAGGCTGCACCAATTATCCGGAATGCAAATATACGCGCAACCTCAATCCGGAAACCAAGCAGGAAGAACAGGAAGTGGTCGCGGGCCGCACCTGTCCCAAGTGCACATCGCCACTGATCATCAAGTCCGGGCGCTACGGGAGATTCATCGGCTGCAGCGCCTACCCCGGCTGCAAACACATCGAGCCGCTGGAAAAGCCAGTCGATACTGGCGTTCCCTGCCCACAGTGCAGGCAGGGAACGCTGATCAAGCGAAAATCCCGCTTCGGCAAGATATTCTACTCCTGCTCCACTTATCCGACCTGCAACTATGCAGTTTGGAACCCGCCAATCGATGAACCTTGCCCGGCCTGTGGCTGGCCTGTTCTGACGGTTAAAACGACCAAACGACGCGGCGTGGAGAAAGCCTGCCCGCAGAAGGAGTGCAAGTACACAGCGCCTTACGAGGGTGATCTGGCCGATACCGCAGGAGCGCCGGCGGATGCGAAATTATCTATAGCCTCTTAAGCGATCATAAAACATCTGCACCTTACCCGTGCAGATGAGGCGAATACTTAGCAGAATTTAGCCGTGACTGCCGGCTGGATATCCGAATGGCAGCTCGAGCGTGCTGCCAAGCACCTGCGCCAAGGTGGTATCATTGCTTATCCGACGGAAGCCGTCTATGGACTCGGTTGCGATCCGATGAGTGCTGCTGCGGTCGACAGACTTCTGGCGCTGAAAAATCGTTCCGTCGCAAAAGGCCTTATCTTGATTGCTGCAGACTTTCAGCAAATCGAGCCGTTCATCGACGTTTCGGCCTGCAAACGGAAAAACGAGATTATTGCGAGCTGGCCGGGGCCCACCACATGGGTGATTCCGGCAAGTCCGCATGTCCCCCGCTGGTTGTCCGGCCACCGCGCCACGATTGCCGTAAGAGTCACTCGGCATCCTCTAGCAGCAGCGCTTTGTCGCGCCTTCCAAGGCCCTATCGTTTCCACCAGTGCCAATAAGAGTGGCCGTGCTCCGGCAAAAACCTTCCTTAGGGTCCGCAAACATTTCCCACCCCCTACGCTGATTGTAAAAGGCGATGCAGGAAACCATCTGAAAACCACCGCCATCTATGATGCTCTCAGCGGACGGCGGCTGCGCTAAGTCAGTGCAGGCTGCGTAGGCCTGATTTTGACTTGACAGGCCATCGCCAACGCCCATACGATTCACTGATCGCGTTGATCCCAGAATAAGATAAACCCGCCCGCTGATGAGTCAGTTTTTTCATGACGATCGCAATTTCGCCTCAAAGCAATCTGACGCTCGATAAAAGCGAGACGATAAGCTTTACCGGCATACGCAAGCTTGTCGAAGCAGAGAGCAAAGCTGTCGATCAGCTGATTCTGCGAGAACTGAGCTCGGATGTCGTTCTCATCAATCAAATCGGCAGGTATATCGTCAATAGTGGGGGCAAGCGATTACGGCCGGCGCTGCTACTGCTGGTTGCCAAAGCCTTGAGCTATGTTGGTCAACAGCACATTACGCTCGCCGCGGTTATCGAGTTCATTCATACGGCGACTTTACTGCACGATGACGTCGTTGATGAATCGTCTCTCAGACGAGGGCGCCACACGGTCAATACCGTCTGGGGCAATGCCGCCAGCGTACTGGTTGGCGACTACCTGTATTCGCGCTCGTTCGAGATGATGGTGAGCGTCAGAAATGTGCGAGTCATGGAAATCCTGGCCGCTACCACGACTGCGATCGCCGAGGGCGAAGTGCTGCAGTTACTCAACCGCAACAACCCAACCACGACGGAGCAGAGATACCTGGAAGTCATTTCGCGCAAGACCGCGATCCTGTTCAGTGCCGCCTCACAACTGGGCGCTGTACTAGCCCGTGCCCCACATGAGACGGAGCAAGCGCTCAGTCAGTTCGGCCTGCATCTCGGAATGGCTTTCCAACTCATCGATGATGCGCTCGATTACAAAGCCGATCCGGAGAAGCTCGGCAAGAATCTGGGCGACGACCTGGCCGAAGGAAAACCGACTCTGCCTTTAATTTATGCCCTCGGCCAGAGCGATGAGAGGCAGGCAACCTTGCTGCGCGCGGCCATTGAAAGCGGCAATCGCGATGCATTTAGAGATGTATACGCCATCGTTGAATCCACCAATGCGATTGCGTATACTGAAAGAAGAGCTCGTGAAGAGGCACACAGAGCATATGAGTCGCTGGAGCAAGTGCCTTCCTCGGTCTACAAAGAGGCGTTGACCACGCTAGCGCTGTTTTCCGTAGAACGAAATCATTAATCGATCGCGATTTACGTCCAGCTCAAACGGGGTGTAGCTCAGCCTGGTAGAGCACTGCCTTCGGGAGGCAGGAGTCGGAGGTTCGAATCCTCTCACCCCGACCAATTGAATCCCGGTTGAACAATACGTTACAAACCTCTTTTCCCGTTGTTTCACGGCCGATTTTCCCAAGGGGTAACCGTAACGTGAAACTCGTCCTCCATAGCCTTTTCACATCCCATCCAGCACAGCAACCGCTGCTCTGACGGTGGCCGGCACGAGATGCGCATACACCTGATCGGTAATGCGAATATCGCTGTGGCTGAGTACCGCTGAAACGGCCTCGATCGATACTCTTGCCTGTGCCAACCAGCTCCCACAGGTTCGCCTCAGGTCATGTGGATGCACGTCCTGGAGATTTGCCTTGCTGACCGCAGCTGCGAATGCTTTCCTGATGCTGGCGATCCTTTCCTCTCCCTTGGTGCAAAATACCCAGGGGCTGTCGGAACAGTATTTATCCCGGAAGCTTTGCCGAGCCAGTATGGACGACTGGGCTTCCCTGTTGAGAGGGACACTGCCGATCTTGCCGTTTTTCTGCTCGCCCGAGGTCAGGTAATCAGCCCTTCCTTGAGATCGATCTGTTTCCACTCCAGCCCGAGAATTTCGCCAGGACGCATGCCTGTGTAAATCCCCAGTTTAATGAGTCCACGAGGTACGGCGCCTTCAAGCGCCGGCTGGCTGCCGCAAGCAAGGCAGCAGCCTCCTCATTGCTCAGCCATCGTTCCCCGCGTCCTTGAGCTTGCGTCCATGCGCAGGATTGGGCAAATCCCAGTCCGACTCCACCCCAAGCAAACTCCGACGTGGTTCAATATCAGCAGACACCTGAGGTAAGGAGTTGAGCTCTGCAACTGAGGTGAGAGACGATGGCGGGAAAACTCTATACGAAGGAGTTCCAGCAGGACGCGGTGCGGCTGGTGACCGAGCACGGATCCACCCAGGCCGAAGCGAAGCGGGTCGCAACCTGAAGATCAACCCGAACAGGCTAGGGCGATGGATTCAGAAGTTCCGGGCCGATGAGAACGAAGCTTTTCGTGGCAATGGCAAACTGACAGGGGAGCAGGAAGAATCAGGGCGACTGCAAGAGGAGAACCGTAGGCTGAAGCAGGAGCGGGACATCCTGGTAAAGGCGGCGGCCGCGAAGGAAGTGGGCTGAGGTATCCGTTCATTGATCGGGCAAAGAAGGCCTATTTCGTGAAACGGCTGTGTCGTGTGCTGGGCGTGAGCCGGGCAGGCTATTACGCCTTTGTCCGGCGGCAGCGGGGCTTTCAGGTGGCAGCGCCAAACCGGCTGTGGGCGTCGGCTATCAGCTATATCTGGACCACCGAGGGATGGCGGTATTTGGCGGTGGTGATCGATCGGTACGCCCGCAAGGTCGTGGGAGTAGTCCCGGGGCAAGCGTCTCATCAGCGCCTTGGCGTGGGACGCGTTACGGATGGCACTATCGCGCCGGCAACCGCCCCATGGCCAACTGCTGCATCATAGCGACAATCAGAATCTCCCTGTCCGATGTTCCCGGGCGGCTTGACTTTCACCGCGATCGACCTGCCGGGGAAGATAGGCCGCTGCGATGTGTTCCAGGTGGCCTGACCCGCACTCCGATCGATCCTGACTTGTGTCTTTCCCCGGACCTGTCGGTCACCCGGGAACACCTTGCGGTGAGGCAATGCCTTGCCGGTGCATGTGACTCGAGAAGGGCCTGACGCTCTGTCGCTTTACTGTCTTGTCCAGGCATTCGGTTCAGGCTAAGCCACCTTCCCGGTGGTTGAGAACCGGAGCGCTATCATGTCAGAGGAAAGGCCGTCGTAGTGGCTTTAGCCGGCTCGCCGGCACATTGAGGAAGCCTTTGCGCGAAACCGCCTCTATCTCGAGCAGTCCGCCAGCGAACTGCTCGAAATCCAGCCGCCCGGATTTCCCTGCCCAGAGCTTCACTGCCCGGTGGGCCGAAGCTCTGGCCGACTCGGTTCACGACACCCTGCTCGAGGCGGCGCGCTACCCGCCGCATCTGACGTAGGGGCGGGCTCGGCACCGCCTTCGGCTGTTTGGGAAGGAGACCCCGGAAAGCGCTCGGCCGCCCCGCCTGTAGGCGATAAACGGCCGACGTAGGCGCCGGAAATGACAAGCTGGCGTTGTACGGTATCCAGGTTGGCGCTCAGGATGAGCGGAGCCGGCCCTTCCGCGCGCAGGGCGCCGCTCGGCCCCCCGGCGTCGGCAGTCTGCCCAGTACTTATCAACAGGGTTACCGCGAAAATACCACCATATCGTTTGTACATGACCATTTCTCCTCATCCAGCTAAAAAAGCAAGGTCTTGGCATCGGGAAGACCAGTCGTCGTCGCGGGCGATGCCTGCAGGGGGAAAACCCGGGAATCCCGAAGACTGGGGCTGGAACAAGCTGCTTGGATTCAGGCAAAAGCGTTTCCTATTCATGCGATTTACCCTCTGGTTTCACAAGATTGCGGGGTATCCGCGGCGATCAGTGCGCCACGGCATGAACGATGAGGTGAGTGTAGTGAACTAAACTGGCCAATCCTCATTCATTGATATCACAACGAGGGGCTCTCTGATCCTCATCGAGGAGGCCTTGCAGCGTCCCCTGAGGACAGAAGCTAAACCTCTCAGCGTTACCATTAGGAAACTCCGTGCCAAAGCGCGAAGTTTTCTAACTATTTCCACTGGATCAGCGAGATAGGAGATGCAACCTGCCCCCGAAGCGCGGATGACCCCTGCGACACAACTTGACAGGGGGGAGGCGCAGGATTAAAGGAGCATGGGTTGAAAAGCGGGCGAGTGGGCAAGACGCCCGCGCGTCGGGGTGTCACCGATTGTCGCACCCCATGCCTTTTAAGTTTCCCCCATAGCGGGAGGAGCATCGTGCTTCAACCGGCTGAGGCGTTTGTTCAAGGCCTGCCGCGACAGGCCCAGCAGGCCGGCGTCCACGCCCTGGTTGCCCTCGGCACGCCGCAAGGCTTCCGCGATGAGGGCCGATTCGGCCTCGCGCAGGGTGGGAAGCGAGTCCGGGAACCAGACGGTGGCCGGAGTGGTTTCGGGCGGCATCTCGTTCTTGGCGAGAGAGGTGCTCGCTGCGATCGCGTCTTTGAAGCTTTGCAGCGAGAGCGTCCGGCCCTGGTGACGGGTGACCGCATCGAGGACCAGCGCTTCGAGCTCCCGCACGTTGCCGGGGAAAGGGTAGGTTCTGAGCAACGAATAAAGCGCGAGCGGCACGTTCGGCACCGGCTTGCCGAGTGCACGGGCGGCTTTCTCCAGGAAGTGATGGACCAACAGCGGCAGGTCCTCCGGGCGCTTGCGGAGCGGTGGCAGCTGGAGGTGATGAGTGCGCAGCCGATAGTAAAGGTCCTTGCGAAACGCCCCCTCTTCGACCCGCTGCACCACGTCGTAGTGGGTCGCGACGACCACCCGTGCCCGGTTCTGGCGCGGCTGGTCGGCACCGAGAGGATAATAGCTGCCGTCTTGCAGAAGGCGCAGCAGTTTCACCTGAGAGGCGGTAGTGAGATCGCCGATCTCGTCGAGAAACAGGGTGCCCTCCGCCGCCTGGGTGATCAGCCCTTCCCTCGGTCCGGTGGCCCCGGTGAAGGAGCCCTTGGCATGGCCGAACAAGGTGTCGGAGAACAGGGTATCGTCCAGCCCCGCCACATTGACCGCCATCAGCTCGCCCGGGCGTCTCGACAACCGATGCAGCGCCTTCGCGATGAGTTCCTTGCCGGCGCCGGTGTCGCCCGTGATCAAGACCGGCCAGGGAGAGGGAGCGATTGCCTCGATGTAGCGAAAGATGGCGAACATCGGCTTGCTCTGCGTGACGATCTCCGCGAAGGCCTCAGGCTCATGGGATGTGTCAGCCAGGAAACGGTCCTTGAGGGACCGCACCTCATCCCGCAGGCTGCGTAGCTCTAATCCCTGCCGCACGGAGGACACCAAACGATTGTTCTCGACAGGTTTCACCAGATAGTCGATCGCACCTGCCTGCATACAGTGGACCGCGGTGTCGAGGTCATTGGTGGCCGTCATCACGATCACCGGGATATCCGGGTAGTCGGCCGCCACCCGCTCAAGGAGCGCCTGGCCCGAGAGATGCGGCATGCTGAGATCGAGCAGGACAAGGCTAACCGCCTGTTCCGCCAATAACGGCAAGACCGCCCGGCTGTCCTCCACGGTGAGGACGTGGGCGATCCCGGCGGTGCGCAGCAACAGGCCGACGCTGTGAAGCAGTTGCGGCTCATCGTCGACGACGAGGATGGGTAGCCGTGCCGTGACCGTCTGCACCATGGGTGTCCCTCTTTCAAGTACCTCTCATTTTGCGCCTTTCCCCTGCAAAGAAGGCAGGGATGAGGTAGAAGGCACACTTAGTCGTTGTGGTTTAATTGCCGCGAGGACGCTGGATCTCGAACCCTAGTCTAACCCTCCCAGGGCTGAATTGACTTGTCAAGTCAACACGGTGCCAGATAAGGGATTGATCATGAGGTCATTCCTCGCTGGCGTTTCAGCCAGTCGTGGCCGCTTGCCGCAGGGTCACCACCGCGCGCGTGCCCTGGGCGGGGCTGGAGGCAAAGGTCAGGCCGCCCCCGTGGGCATGCACCAGAGAAGAACTGATGGCGAGGCCCAGGCCCGTCCCGCCGCTTGCCTGCTTGGTGGTAAAGAAAGGATCACACAGGCGTGCCAGGTGCTCCGGCGGGATGCCGATACCTTCGTCCTCTACCGTGAGGACGACGCCGGGGACAGCGGGATCGAAACGGGTAGAGACCGTGACCCCTCGGCTCGGCTCGGGCAGCGCCTCGAGGGCATTGGTCACCAGATTAACGACGACTTGCTCGAGCTGCTGCGGGTCGCCGCGTACCGGCGGGAGCCCCGGGGCGAGGTCGATGCGGAACTGACTGGTTTTCTTCCGGATCAGGTAGGTGAGCAGGCGCAGGCCATGCTGTACCGCGTCATTGATATCAAACTCAGCCCGGAAACCAGGTGGGCTGGGCCGTGCAAAATCCCTCAGGTTATTGATGATCCGCTCGATGCGGAGAGCGCCTTCATGCATATCCTGCATGAGGACAGGGACAGCCTCCCGCATCTCCGCGTAGGGCAAGCCGGCAAGCGCAAACTCACCGTGCACCTGTTGATGGGCATCCAGGATTGCTACCGCGCCGGCCCAGGCTTCCCGCAGCAGGCGGACATTCGTCAGCACCAGCTGGTTGGGGTTATTGACCTCGTGCGCCACGCCGGAGATCAAGGTGCCGAGGGTAGTCATCTTGTTGGCCTGGATCAGTTGCAGCTCCTGCTGTCGGGTCTGCTGTTCCAGATGCTTGCGTGCCGTTATGTCACCGATAGAGCCGGCCATCCGGTAGATTCGGCCGTTTTCATCGCGTAGTCCCAAGCCCCGAATGAAGGCCCAACCCACCTCCTGGTTGGGTTTCATTATCCTGATCTCGCACTGGAAGAACTCGCTGTCGCCGCGCAGATGCGATCGCAGCGTCTCCCGGAAGCGTTGACGATCGTCCGGGTGTATGGCCGTTTGCCACGCATCCCCGGTGAATGTGGATGACGCGGGATCCAGGCCCAGTAGCCGGCAGGCGTGTTCCGACACGTGGACGCGGTCGGGTTCGACCAGCCAGTCCCACAGACCTTCGTTGGCGCCCTGCATCGCCAGCATGTAACGCTCCTCGCTCTCGCGGAGGGCCGCCTCCGTCCGGCGGCGCTCCTCTATCTCCTGCTCCAGGGCTTCGTTGGCCGCCCTCAGGTTCCGCGAGTTCGCCTGCAAGCGCCAGAACACGTAGCTGAGATAGCCGAGCAGCGCCACCGCCGCAATATACAGCAGCAGGCGAAACAAGCGGGCACGTGCTTCGAGCTGGTGGTGGTAGCGTAGCAGCGTATGCTGCAGAACCCGCGCCTCGGCGGTCGTCGGTGCGGTGATGAGTTCGCGTATCAGCGCGTCCATTTGCGGCAGCGCGGCGACGATGTAGCGCCCATGCACGGCCAGACTTTGCAAGTCCTGGCGGAACTTCGGTGTCGTCGGCAGGCGGGCGAGCAACGCCTTGATCTCGTCGCCTACCGCATCTTCTGGCGTCTCCATGAAGCGCAGCAATGCATTCGTCAGGGTCCCGAGCTCGGCCACCAGGGCGCTGTGCCCGGCCTCGGCGGCCCGCCTGTGGAGACGATGCGAAATATAGATGACGTAGGCCAGAGAATTATGGAGCAAGGCGTTGTCGGATTTGAAGTACTCGAGCTGGGCCGTCTTTTGCCGCAGCGCCGTAGTGAGGGCTGTGAGGCTCTGATCTAGGTGTTTTCCGGCCTCCGCCGGAACGGTCGCGCTCTGCTGTTGCAGGGTTTTCACCGCGTCAGCCAGTTCCGCGCCGATCGACGCCAGGGTGTCGTAATGATTGAGGAGCCCCGCACGGGCGAGCAGCACATCGCGGTTGAGCTCGGCGTCATGGAGCTCGAACGCGTTAAGCGGCCGATACATGCGTTCGAGCAGCGCCGGATCGAGGCTCTTGCTCTGGAACCAGAAATAGGTGAGCAGTACCAGCAGACCGAAGACGATGGTCAGCCGTCTCAAACCTACGCCGGTCACGGCGACTCCTGGGCGGGCACGGTGAGCGGCCGACCCCGGAACTCGCCGGTCAGGGTATGCAGAAACCGCACGATCAGGTCGACATCTTGAGGGCTCAACCGGCGACCCAATTGCACCCGGGCCATGGTGGCCACCGCCTCCTTCAAGCTGCGTGTACGGCCATCGTGAAAATAGGGGGCAGTCAGGGCAACATTGCGAAGGCTCGGCACGCGAAATACCTCCCGGTCGCGGGCCACCCGGGTCACTTCGAAACGCCCAAGATCGGCTTGTTCGGCGGGACTCCGAGAGGTATCCGGGTCTTGAAAGATGCCGAACTTCTGAAACAAATTACCACCCACATTGATTCCCTGATGGCAGGATGCGCAGCCGTAGCCTTTGAACAGCTCGTAACCCTCGAGCTCTTCTGCGCTGAGCGCTCGATGCTCTCCGCGAAGGTAGCGGTCGAAGCGAGCGTTGGGCGTGATCAACGACCGTTCGAAGGAAACCAGCGCATCCACGAGGTTTGCAGGACTTAAACCCTCGGGATAGAGTGCACGGAAGGCGGCTGCATAGTCCGGATCGGCGCCCAGCTTCGCTATCAGTTCCGGCCAGGTATTGTTCATCACCTGGGCGTTGAGCAGCACCCCTTCGGCTTGCACCTCCAGGCTTGGCACCCCACCATCCCAGTTGAAGGAGGCGTTGAACGCCACGTTGAAGACTGTGGGCACATTGCGCGCCAGGGCGATGCCCCGCGCGGTCATGGAACGAGACAAGCCATCATCGCCTCCCTCGGCCAGCTGATGGCAGGTTAGGCACGCCAGGGTATCGTCGCGTGACAATCGGACATCCTGAAACAGGCGTTCCCCCAGCGCAACCTTGGCCGGGTTCTCATCTGTGGTGAAAGGCAGAGGAGCAAAGGGTTGCTGGGTTTCTGGAGCGACCTCAGCCGATTGGGAGGCAGCCGTTGCAGGACCAAGCGGTGCGCTCGCTGCCCCAAGGTTTGCGATGAGACTCCAGCCGAGCACGAGGGCAACAGCGCGCCGGCTTTGGCGGGCGCTGAACCAGCGGTCTGGTAATGCCTTCTCAGTCATTTCTCCTCCTTAACCCGGGGTATTGGAGGGAGTTAAAAAAGTAGCCCCCTTGATACGGGGCGAGAGACATTGCCCCCTGGCGACATACTTAGCATTCGGAGTTTCGGGAAACTGCTCGATTCGTTCGCCTTCGCATCACTCCCCGTCGTGCAGCACTTGCCTATGCTTAACCGGCGTGGATGCTGCCTCGCCGATCGGGCCGCGGTATGCCCGGACATCGTGCTGCGTCAATGGTAACAGGAAAAATGAGCAACGGTCATGCAGGCTGACAAAAACCGTGTTTCCGCCGCGCTCGGCAAGAGGAAAATGGGACGGTTTGGCTTGAGCCAAAGCCGGGCGCCAGTTGAAAGCTCGACATGGCGAAACCAATTACGAAGCGCAACAGGAAGGTCTTCACGACCTGGTAGAGGACGTGCAGAACAGGATAATACCGGCGGCGGGAGGGCACACAATGTATACCGATAACCTTGAGTATGTCGGGAACTGTGAAATCGTGGCATTTCAACTATATCGGCGGGTACACGGGTCTAACGGTTGGACCTCCGCAATTTGGGGTGGCGATCTTTTCCCGGTGGAAGGAAGTGATGTCGCGTGCAATACGGGAACAGAGTACACCCTCCACAATCCTTAACTGGCACTTGCGATTCGTTAGCGGAAAAGGCCGGGCCGCTGTGGCCCGGCCCTGACTATCATCGGCAAAATTAAACTTTCGTTCAGCGGCTAGAGCCTGTTATGAGGGCATAAGCCAAAAGGGTCGGTCAAATGGTTCAGACACGATTAGTCTCCTTCTTCGGCCTGCCTGCCCCTTTCGACGCGCCGCGCCGCTGCACGCTGCTGCGCTCAACCGGGCTTGAGCTTTCTCATCCAGCTTGGGCTTTGGCCGGGTCGGCTCGCCGGCAAGCGCGAGAAGAGCTTTTCGGAGCCGGGCAGCAAGCTGTTCAATAACCCTACTGTGCATGTAGATTTTACCGACCAATCGGTAAAAACAACGTAAGGCAGGTACTTAGGATGCCTTCCCATGCAGTCGGTTAGCCATTCGCTTTGCGCCGTGACCGGGCACATTACTTGCTCACTGTGCCAGACACATCTACCTGCGCCTACAATAGCCACCAGGCTGCACAGGTCAGATGACAGCAACAAGAAATTACACAGGGAAACAGTTTTAAACCCACTGCGTGGCAGATGTCCCGTGCCAATGCTCGGAGGCGGTTGTTTGAGGTTTCCAAGTTGCATTGAGCACGACATGACGGGACTGCCCTACGCGGTGATCGATTTCGAGGGGTTCGCCGTTAAGGAGGCATTATGACCTTAAATTTATTTGATGCAAAAGGGTGTGCGCTTGATCAGCAGCGGTTCACCTGGAAGGAACTGGTACAACAGCCCATCAGCAAGCTGGATGACGATGCGTTCACGCGGGTTCGCATCATTCTCATGAATGGTCTCGAACTGGAAGCGCTCCGGTTCCAGCACGCCTGCGCACGTATGAATAAAGACCTGCAGCGGCCGCTGGCGAAAGTGAGGCGCATCGAGCAGCACCAGGCCACCATGATCAACTGGCTGATCTCGGCCGATCACTCCACCCTGGAGACCACCATCGGCTATGAGCAGGTGGCCATCGAGGTAACGGCTGCCGTGGCGCAGAACGAACCGGATGCTTATCTCGCTCAAGTTTACCGTTTCGGTTTACTGGAAGATTTCGACCATCTTTACCGGTATTCGGCGCTGCTCGATCGGCTGGAGGGGAAGGATGCCAATAATATCCTCCAGTGCTACACGGACATTCTTCCCGGCCGTCCGACGGTGGACGAGCATCGGGAACCCGCCGATGATCTACGCGATCACTATGACCGCAGCAAGGCGGCGCCGATCACCAAGCTGCACGCGCTGACCATCATGGCCGGCGAGCAGCAGACGCATAATTTCTACATGAACGTCGGACCGCTATACGCCGATCCCGTGGCCCGCCAGCTCTATGCCGAGATCGCATCCATCGAGGAGCAGCATGTCACTCAGTATGAGTCCATCATTGATCCCAATGAAACCTGGCTGGAAAAATGGCTGCTGCATGAAGCCGCTGAGGTCTACAACTATTACGGCTGCCTAGAGCAGGAAACGAATCCTCGCATCAAGGCGATCTGGGAGCGGTTCCTGGATTATGAACTGGGCCATTTGCATCTGGTCAGGGAGCTTTTCAAAAAGCATGAGCGACGAGATCCGGCCGAGGTACTCCCGGAGACGCTTCCCGATCCCATTCCCTTCAGGAGCCAGCGCGAGTTCGTGCGCAGAGTGCTCAAACAGGAGGTCGACTTGCGGACCGACGGCACCCAGTTCGTCGACAAGGCGCAGGAATCGCCGGAGTCGCTCGAATACCGCAGGCATATCAACTCGGAAGGCTCGCCATCGCAGGCCGTGGCCGCAGGCTATCAGTGGTCTCCCGGCACCGAATTGAACCGCAAGATTGCATGATCAACAACATCATCCGCCAATAAGGCAGGAGTGGAACCATGGAAAAGCAAACCAGCCTGGGCATGAATCGAACCGGCATCGATATGTCTCCCATCGACAGCAAAAACATGATCGAGGAAGCCGAAAAAACGCTTCCCAGTTCAACCGGCGACGAAACGGCGATCTATTCCGTTCAGAACAGTTATATCAGCGCCGCCGCGCCGGTCGGTTCGGTGCCGATTCCGGGCACTTTGAAGGGAATGGCCACCTCGGCCATGGAAAAGCTCTCCGGAGACCGGCCGGAAGTGCTGATCGACAGTCTGGGGGCGCGCTTGGCTTTCGAGCGAACCGGCACGCGGCTGTACGATTACCTCATTAGCAAATGCGAGACTATCGGCGTGGAAGGAGGAGTTTCTCTGGACACGCTCAAGCGTTTTAGGGAAGAGGAGGCACGGCACTTCAAGACGGTGGCAAAGGCGCTGACGTCGCTGGGCGCCGATCCGACCGCGCAGACCCCCTGCGCAGACACCAGCGCAGTCGCCTCCTCAGGGTTGCTGCAAGTCTTGAGCGATCCCCGCACCTCGGTATCCCAGTGCCTCGAGGCGACTCTCATCGCCGAGCTGACAGACAATGCCGGCTGGCAGCTGCTGATCCAGCTGGCCAATGGAATGGGGCTTGATGAGATGGTGGCAGACTTCCGCGCCGCGCTGGCAGAAGAGGATATTCACCTGCAGCATATGCGTCAGTGGCACGAGCAGGCGATTCTCAATCAAACCAGAGTGAAAGCGGCGTGAAGTGGCGGTAGCATTCATTAGAATGATATTATTGGCGATTGTTACAGCTGGAGCTGCCTCCGTGCAGCTCCGGCAGCCGTGAGCGCCCGTCAGCAAGACCCAAGAACCCAACGGAGCGAGCACCGATCGACATCCGACTGCCGTTTCGGGGGCATCGTGTCGTCAAGGCGTCCGTCGCTCAGCGCAGACTGCGCTTGAGAATAAGATCGCTAGAGTGGTCGTCGGTTAGGACCGGTCGCTTGAAGCCGATCACCTCGGCAGCTTAAGACCACAGCGCCGGTGAAGCCATTCGGGCCCGCATGCCGCGCCTCGGTGGAGCGCAAACGCCGAGTCCACTTAACCGCCGCCCTATGACTGCCAGCTCGTACCCACCATCGAACCGCCTCGTGCAACGCCCTGAGGGCCTGAGCGGGTTGCGATATCAGGATCATCTCCATGCAGAGCGTCGCACGGCGCTGCTCTTTGTCGCTGGGGCATTAGTGCTGAGACTGCCGGCGCTGCTCTATTCAGCCATCAATTTTGACGAAAGTCTTTATCTCCTCATCGGCGAGCAGATGACCCAAGGGGTCCTGCCATTTACCGCAATCTGCGACCGTAAACCGTTTGGCCTGTTCGCCTTGTTCGCGCTGTTCGCCGCCATGCCGTTCGATGCCATCATCGCGAGCCGTTTGGGCGCCAGCATCGCGGTCGGGTTGACCGCCTATATGCTGTATCGCATCGCCAATCTTCTGTTTGAGGATCAAGATCATGGCATCGGCTCAACGGCCGGCCTCGGCTATGTCGTCTTCAGTCTCGCGAACGGCGGCATCGCGTCGAATTCCGAGGTGTTTCTCAATGCCTTCGCGGTGCTGGGCCTTCTGCTCGCGCTGCAGGCGATTCGCGGTAGCGAACGCCCCCGCCTTCGTCCCCTGCTCGCGGCCGGTCTGGTGCTCGGCCTCGGCATCCAGGTGAAACAGACGATTCTATTCGATATGCTGGCGTTCTTCGTCGGCTTTTATCTCCTCGCCACACCGCGTTTTGCAGAGCTCGGCTCCCGTCTTCGCGCCACCGCGCCGAGTCTTACGGCGTTGGCAGCCGTGGCCGCGCTACCGACGATCGCGGTGATGTTGCTCTATGCCCTTAGCGGACACTGGAGCGATTGGACGATGGCCAATCTCGGAGCCCAGCGCGGCTTCGTTGATGATCCAGGGCAGCCGCTCGAGTTCGATGCCGCCTTCCGGGCGAGCGTGGAGCAAGCCCCTTTGTGGTTCGGTGGCTTCATCGCTGCTGTCTGCTCGCGCCGACTCGCGCTTGGCGAGAAAGAGACGCGAGCGGTGTGGTTCCTGCTGGTCTGGACCGCCGCGATCCTCATCCTGCAGTTTTTCTTGCGAATCGCGGCTGATCACTACTTCCTTCAGTTTCTACCGCCGCTCTGCCTCCTGAACGGACTCCTGCTCGGGCGCGGCTTGCTCGCGAAGCTTGATGGACGAGGGGCGCGTACCGGCCTGCTTGTGACCATCGGCGTGCTGGCTCTCTTCGGGGTAGCGAAGAATCAGTTCGTCCACACGGTGTATGTACTCCGCGATCGGCTCCTGCACGGCGAGGTATGGGCCGCCGATACACCCCGGCGCATCGCGGCCGATCTGAAGCCGGTGTTGCGGCCGGGCGATGCGATCTACCAGATTGGCTTTATGCCCATCGTCTATCATCTGACGGGCGCGGAAATTCCGACCCGCTTCGCCTTCACCGGGCTCCCGCATGTGCGCTACGCGGGCCGCGATGGCTGTCCCTGGGTGCCGCAGGAGGTCGAGATGCGGCGCGTCCTCGACACGCGACCGCGTTTCATCGTCATCGAACAGGGCGGGTTCTATGCTGAGCTGGCGCCGCAGGTGAATACCATCCTGCAACGGCGTCTAGCGCGCGACTATCGCCTCCGGTGGAGCTACGAGATGCACTGGATCCATCGACTTTATCCCTTCGAGCGCTTTATCCAGCACGCAGCCGAGGGGGCCGAAGTGTATGAGCTCAAATAGGCCGTACCGTGGCCGGCCGCCAGCTACGGGCGCCTTCGGCTGGGCAGGGAGCGGCAAGGGCTGCACCCGGCCGCTCACCGAGACATCTTCCGCTGTGCCGCAGGCTGTGCCCGCGCAGCAGTGCCGTCGGCAACGACAGCCTGAGCGAACATCAACGCGTACTTGAGCAGGATCAGGACCGCTATTGCCATGAAAGCTTCCGAATACGATGCGCACGCAACCGTCTCCTCGAGCGCCACATGCGATGTCCAAGAACACGCCTGGGCGGTGTCCGAGCCAGTGCCGAGCCCCGAACTGTCGATCATCGTGCCCACTTACAACGAGCGGGACAATGTCGTGGAACTGGTGAGGAAGCTGGATCAATGCCTCGCGGGAGTGTCCTGGGAAGTCATTTTTGTCGATGATGATTCATCCGACGGCACGCTGGAGCGCATCCGCACCCTTAGCCGAGGCGACCGCCGCGTTCGTTTGATTCAGCGCATCGGCCGGCGAGGCCTATCCTCCGCCTGCGTCGAGGGGATGCTGGCCAGTACCGCGCCCTATCTCGCCGTCATCGATGGCGATTTGCAGCACGACGAGCGCCTGCTGCCTAGGATGTTGAGCCTGCTCAAACAGGGAGATCTGGATATTGTGGTGGGCAGCCGGTACGTCGCGCATGGCAGCCTCGGAGAATGGGACAAATCGCGCGCAGCCATTAGCCGTCTCGCCACGAAGCTGAGCCGCCTGGTCATTCCAGCAGACCTAACGGACCCCATGAGCGGGTTTTTCATGTTGCGTCGGGAGGTCCTAGCGGACAGGGTTCGCAAGCTCTCAACGATCGGCTTCAAAATACTGCTGGACTTGTTTGCCTCATCACCCCGCAAGCTCAACTTCAAGGAACTGCCATACCAGTTCAGAAATCGCCATGCGGGCGAAAGCAAACTCGATTCGGTGGCCGGCTGGGACTATGTGATGCTGTTGCTCGACAAGCTGATTGGCCATATCGTTCCCGTCCGCTTCGTGGCCTTCGCGATCGTCGGCGGAATGGGCGTCCTGATCCACCTGCTCGTTCTCAGCGCGCTGTTTGAATGGCTCAAGCGCCCATTCGTGGAGAGCCAGGCCGTCGCGACGTATGTGGCAATGACTTTCAACTTCACCATCAACAACCTATTGACCTACCGCGACCGGCGTCTTGCGGGATGGCGGTGGCTGCGCGGCTGGATTTCCTTCACGCTCGTCTGCAGCATCGGCGCCCTCGCGAACGTTGGCATCGCTTCTTATCTGTATCAAAGAGATACCGGTTGGATACCGGCTGCGATCGCCGGAATCCTCGTGGGCGTCGTATGGAATTACGCGGTGACGCGGACGTATACCTGGAGTAAGGAGGGGAAGTAAGTTTGTTTCCCGCCCACTGCGGCAAGGGCGCCGGGCGCGCTAGCTGCAGGACATATCTGGACGTCTCGACGCGTCGGTAAGTAGGGCTGTTACCAGGGTAGTTTTTTGTGCCCGACACAAACTATCGGCGGTGCGTTGGGCAATTCATTGGAGAATCGGCGATGGCCACCATTTTCTCACATCCCGCCGTACCGCTGGCTCTGGCCAGCCTGTTCCCGAGCGGTGCTTTGCCGTCCGGCGTCCTGCTGATCGGTGTGGCTTGCTCGATCCTGCCGGACCTTGACGTGATCGGTTTCAGGTTAGGTATCGCCTATGGCGACGTGCTGGGACACAGGGGCTTGAGCCATTCCATCTTTTTTGCCGCCGTCGTGGGCTTAGGGCTGTCTTTCTTCGTGCCGGAAAACCAGGCCGGCGCGCGCTGGATGATTTTTCTTTTTCTCTTTCTCTCTACTCTCTCCCACGGTGCTCTGGACGCGATGACCGATGGAGGGCTCGGAATTGCATTTTTCGCTCCTTTCAGTGACCGGCGCTACTTCTTTCCCTGGCGCCCGATCGCCGTCTCGCCGATCGGCATCGGCGGGTTCTTCACGGCTGCGGGATGGCGGGCGATCGCGAGTGAGCTGCAATGGATTTGGCTTCCGGCAGTGTGTCTGGTAGGACTGCTGCACGGTTTCAAGGCGGGCCGCTAAGAGGGTTTGGCGAGCGGCAAAAAAGAGCCGGGTCGGAAAAGCGCCCGGCTGCTCGAGGATTGTGGCTTAAATCACCACGATGGCGAACAAGAGGACGAGAAACGTAGTGAAAAACAGGGCTGGCAGCGCGTCGATCCAGCTTTGCTCGGAGTTTTCCGAAGGCGCAGAAGATTCGGTGAAAGACTGAATGATTTGATCGAAAAGCTTCATGAGGCATCTCCTTGACTGATAATGGACAGTTATAAGCAATCGGGATGCCAAATATAAATCGCTTTTAAAACAGCAACCTAGCAAACGTGAAGTCCGGCCGGCAGCCATACCAATGGCGCATATCCACCGGCTCGCCCGTGAAAGCAACCATCGAGATGGCAGCAGATCGGCAACCGCAAGGTCAGCTCGCATCATGCCTTAAGGATAGGAATTTCACCGGGCTTGACCAAGAGGAGGCGTGGGCGGGCGGGCGTTGGACGGGGAAAGTGCATCGCCTAAAGAAGGGCGCGAGGGCCTGTTGCTG